>JANLTL010000327.1:0-15289 GCA_031362905.1 Burkholderiales bacterium
CTACCTCCGGCACCACCGGCAATCCCAAGGGCGTGGTGCATACCCATGCGTCCTTGATTGACCGTGCCAAGGTCGGTTGCGCGTTCGACAAGCTGACCGACACCGAAGAGATCATCGCTTACCTGCCGCCGGCGTGGATCGGGCAGAACATTTTTTCATACGCGCAGGCGCTGGTGGCGGGCTTTTGCATCAACTGTCCCGAGTCGGCCGGCACCGTCACCAATGACATGCGCGAGATCGGCCCGACCTATTATTTCGCGCCGCCACGGATCTATGAAAACCTGCTCACCCAGGTCACGATTCGCATGGAAGATGCGAGCAGCATCAAGCGCGGCATGTTCAAGTATTTCATGGCCGTGGCCGACCGCGTGGGCGGCAAGCTGCTCGACGGCCAGCCGGTGTCGGGCGCCGACCGTTTGCTCTATTGGCTGGGTGACCTGTGCACTTACGGTCCCTTGCGCAATGCCTTGGGCATGAGCCGGGTGCGCGTGGCCTACACCGCGGGCGAGGCGATTGGTCCCGACCTGTTTCGCTTTTACCGCTCGCTCGGTATCAACCTGAAGCAGCTGTATGGCTCGACTGAAACCGCGGTGTTTGTCTGCGTGCAGCCCGATGGACAAGTCAGTGCCGACACGGTCGGCCCGCCGGTACCAGGGGTGGAACTCAGGATTGCCGATAACGGTGAGCTCATGATCAAGTCGCCTGGCCTGCTCAAGGAGTACTACAAGAACCCGGCCGCCACTGCCGAGGTGCTGACCAATGACGGTTGGTATCACAGCGGCGATGCCGGCCTGATCGACAGTGCCGGGCACCTGCGCATCATCGACCGCGCCAAGGATGTCGGCAAGATGGCCAATGGCGCAATGTTCGCGCCCAAGTATCTCGAGAACAAGCTCAAATTCTTTCCCTTCATCAAGGAAGCGGTGGCGCTTGGGGATGCGCGCGACATGGTGTGCGCCTGCATCAATATCGAGATGGAAGCGGTCGGCAACTGGGCCGAGAAGCGCGGTATCGGCTATAGCGGCTATGTCGACCTGGCAAGCAATGCGCAGGTGTACGGCATGATTCGTGATTGCGTCGAAAAAGTGAATGCCGACCTCGCCCAGGAGGAACGTCTGGCCGATTCGCAGATCAAACGCTTCCTGATCCTGCACAAGGAGCTCGATGCCGACGACGGCGAGCTCACGCGCACCGGCAAGGTCAGGCGCGGATTCATCAGCGAGAAATTCGCAGTGCTGGTCGATGGGCTGTATGGCGGAAAGAGCGAGCAGTATGTCGAGACCGAGGTCAAGTTTGAAGACGGCCGCACCGGCATGGTCAGCGCGACGTTGAAGATTGCCGATGCGAAGACTTTTCCTGCCGTGAAGAGGGCCGCATGATGGTTGGTATTGAAGCCAGCAATGCGGCGGATGGCGCAGCAGTCAATGCAAGGGATGGAGCGCAATGAGTGAACGCAAGATCGGGGAGGTGATCCTCGATGTCAAAAATATTTCGCTGTCCTTCGGTGGCGTCAAGGCGCTGCAGGGCATCTCGTTCGATGTGCGTGAGCACGAGGTGCGCGCTATCATCGGGCCCAACGGGGCCGGCAAAAGCTCGATGCTCAACTGCATCAACGGCGTGTATCACCCGCAGGAAGGCGAGATCATCTACAAGGGCGAGGTGCGGCGCGACATGGACACTCACCATGCGGCCGAGAATGGCATCGCCCGCACCTTTCAGAACCTGGCGCTGTTCAAGGGCATGAGCGTGCTCGACAACATCATGACCGGGCGCAACCTGAAGATGAAGACCGGCGTCCTGGCGCAGGCATTCCACCTCGGGCCGGCGCGCGCCGAAGAACTACGCGAACGTGCGTTCGTCGAGCACGTGATCGACTTTCTTGAAATCCAGCCGTATCGCAAAACCCCGGTGGGGCGCCTGCCCTACGGCCTGCAAAAGCGCGTCGACCTGGGTCGCGCCCTCGCCGCGCAGCCGCAGGTGCTGCTGCTCGATGAGCCGATGGCCGGCATGAACATGGAAGAAAAGCAGGACATGTGCCGCTTCGTGCTCGACATCAATGATGAATTCGGCACCACCGTAGTGTTGATTGAGCACGACATGGGCGTGGTGATGGACATTTCCGACCGCGTATTGGTGCTCGATTACGGCAAGAAGATTGGCGACGGGTCGCCCGATGTGGTGCGCAATGATCCGGAAGTGATCAAGGCCTACCTGGGTGTAAGTCATTAGGCGGGCGTCAGCCACCAAAGGGAAGCAAGGGGAAGCAAGCACATGGCAACCAAGAAAAACGGCCCGGTCATCACCCTTGGGGTGATTCTCGGCATCGGCCTGGCAGCGCCGCGGTTTACCGGCAGCGCGCCCGGCTTTTACCTCGAAGTGCTGCTCGGCGGCCTGATGGCCGGGGGGCTGTACTCTCTCGTGGCGCTGGGCTTCGTGTTGATCTTCAAGGCCTCGGGGGTGTTCAATTTTGCCCAAGGGGCGATGGTGCTGTTCGCGGCGCTGGCGCTGGCGCGCCTGGCAGAATGGCTGCCAGGCTGGGTAGGCATCCCTGCCGGCCTGCCGGCGCTGGCGCTGGCGTTTGTGCTGGCCACCGGCATCATGGTGGCGCTGGCCTGGGTGATTGAGCGCGTGGTGCTGCGGCCACTGGTGGCGCAAGATCCGGCGGCGCTGTTGATGGCGACCCTGGGCGTGACGTTTTTCCTCGACGGTTTTGGCCAGACCATTTGGGGCAGCGACATCTACAAGATTGATCTGGGCATCTCGAAGGATCCGACCTTCATTCTCGAATCGATGTTCCAGGGCGGCATCCTGGTCAGCAAGGAAGATCTGGTGGCGACGGTGATCGCGGCGCTGCTGGTGTTGATGCTGGCGATTTTCTTCCAGAAAACTGCCACCGGGCGCGCACTGCGCGCGGTCGCCGACGATCACCAGGCAGCGCAGTCGATCGGTATCCCGCTCAATCGCATCTGGGTGATTGTGTGGGCCGTGGCCGGGTTCGTCGCGCTGGTGGCGGGCATGGTGTGGGGCGCGAAGCTCGGGGTGCAGTTCTCGCTCTCGCAACTTGCGCTCAAAGCGCTCCCGGTGGTGATTCTCGGCGGCTTTACGTCAATTCCTGGTGCGATTCTGGGTGGGCTGATCATCGGCGTCGGCGAAAAAATGGCCGAGGTGTTTCTCGGGCCGCCGGTGATCAAGCTGTTCGATCTGGCCGGCGGCGGCATCGAAAACTGGTTCGCCTATGTGCTCGCCCTGCTGTTTCTGATGGTGCGCCCCGAAGGCCTGTTCGGCGAAAAACACATCGACCGCGTTTAATCAGAGGAATAGGCACCGATCACCATGTTCTACCGCGAAAACGGCCAGTTCAAATCCAACTACACCGAAGACCAGCAAATCCTTGGTATCCGCCAGGACCGGTGGTTCATCTTCGGTCTGATCGCGTTTGCGGCCTGCGCCATGCCCTACATCGCGTCGGACTACATGTTCCGCGCGATCCTGATCCCGTTCCTGATCGTGTCGCTGGCCGCCATCGGCCTGAACCTGCTGGTCGGCTATTGCGGCCAGATCTCGCTCGGGCACGCAGCATTCATGGCGGTCGGTGCCTATGCCGCGTATAACCTTGTGGTGCACTTCCCGGGCCTCAATTTCATTGTGGTGCTGGTGCTGGCCGGCCTGATTTCGGCGCTGGTCGGCATATTTTTCGGCCTGCCAAGCCTCCAGATCAAAGGGCTGTATCTTGGCGTGGCAACCTTGGCGGCACAGTTTTTTGTCGACTGGGTGTTCGCCCGCGTCAAATGGTTTACCAACTACTCCCCGTCGGGGTCGGTCTCGACCGCCACGGTGGAATTGTTTGGCTGGACCATCGATACGCCGATCAAGAAATACCTCTTCATCCTGGCGGTGGTGATCGTGTTTACGTTGATGGCCAAGAACCTGGTGCGCGGCCACATCGGACGCTCCTGGATGGCGATGCGCGACATGGACGTCGCCGCCGAAGTGATCGGCATCCGCCCGATGTACGCCAAATTGACCGCCTTTGCGGTGAGCGCGTTTTATGCCGGGGTGGCAGGCGCATTGTGGGGCTTTCTGCACTTGGGGTCGTGGGAGCCGGCTGCGTTTTCGATCAACTTTTCGCTCAACCTGCTGTTCATGATCATCATCGGCGGCATGGGTTCAATCCTCGGCAGCTTTATCGGCGCGGCATTTATCGTGCTGTTGCCGCTGTTTCTCAACCAGACGCTGCTGCTGCTCAACAAGCTCGGAATGAACGTCGGCACCGCCATGGCATCGCACCTGGAGTTCATGATTTTTGGCGCACTGATTGTGTTCTTTCTGATTGTAGAGCCGCTCGGCATTGCGCGCTTGTGGGCTGTGGCTAAGGAGAAATTGCGTTTGTGGCCGTTCCCGCACTAAGGCGCTCCTTGCCGTTCGGCCCGGCAGCGCCACCGCGTCGGCCAACCCAAGTCCGGCGCTTTGGCGTATAGTTTTTCCAAGAGTTGCCGTTTCAGGCAACCGTTTTTGATTCATTCCCCCACTGAGATACAAGGAGACAGGCAATGTTGAAGCAACTAGCACTAACTGCCGCCACCATCGCGCTTTCCGCGTCGATGGTGTCTGCGGCGCAGGCCCAGGCCAAGGAACAGTTCTTCCCGCTCCTGGTGTACCGCACCGGCGCGTATGCGCCCAATGGCGTACCGTTTGCCAACGGCTTTGTCGATTACCTCAAACTGGTTAACGCCCGTGACGGCGGCATCAATGGCGTCAAGGTGACCTGGGAAGAGTGCGAAACCGGTTACGCCACTGATCGCGGCGTGGAGTGCTACGAGCGACTCAAGGGTAAAGGCCCGACCGGCGCCACCCTGGTGCATCCACTTTCAACCGGCATCACCTTTGCACTGACTGACAAGGCGCCGACTGACAAGATTCCGATCGTCACCGCCGGCTATGGCCGCGCCGATTCAACCGACGGTCAGGTATTCAAATACAACTTCCCGCTGGGCGGCACCTACTGGTCGGCAGCGGACATGCTGATCCAGCACATCGGCAAGAAAGAAGGCGGCCTCGACAAGTTGAAGGGCATGAATATCGCGCTGGTGTATCACGACTCGCCCTATGGCAAGGAGCCGATTGCGCTCCTGCAGGAGCGCGCCAAGATGCACGGCTACGACCTCTCGCTGCTGCCGGTGACCCATCCGGGCGTGGAGCAAAAGGCCACCTGGCTGCAAGTGCGTCAGAATCGTCCTGACTATGTGTTCCTGTGGGGCTTGGGTGTGATGAATTCGACCTCGATCAAAGAGGCCGTGGCAGTCGGCTACCCGCGCGACAAAATGTACGGCGTGTGGTGGTCCGGTGCCGAGCCAGACGTACGCCCGGCCGGCGACGGCGCCAAAGGTTACAACGCGCTGGTGTATCAATCGCCAGCGGGCCTGGGCAAAGTGCATCAGGACATCGAGAAATTCCTGCACGCCAAGGGCCAGGGAACCGGCGACAAAAAAGAGGTCGGTGAGGTGCTGTACAACCGCGGTCTGGTAGCGGGCATGGTCAGCATCGAGGCCGTCAAGCGCGCCCAAACCAAGCATGGCAAGAAACCCTTGACCGGTGAGCAGGTGCAATGGGGTCTGGAGAATCTGGCGATCGATACCAAACTCATCGCGTCTCTCGGGTTCACCGGTTTTGCCGAGCCAATCAGCACGTCATGTGTGGATCATGAAGGCGGCAGCGTGGCGCGGGTTCAGCAGTGGGACGGCGCCAAGTGGATCGTCGGCCCTGATCGTTACACGGCGGATCAGCAAGTGATCAAGCCGATGGTGAAGAGCTCCGCCGCAAAGTACTCGCAGGAGAAAAAGCTTCAGGTGCGTGATTGCGCCAAAGAGCTCACCGGCGGCTGATGTGATGTGCGGGGCAGCGTCCCGTCGCGGGACGCTGCCTTTTTCTTCTGTACTTTTTTGCTTCGCTCATGACCACACCCCTCCTTTCCGTCAACGGCATTGAAGTCATCTACAACCACGTCATCCTGGTCTTGAAGGGCGTGTCGTTTACGGTGCCGCAGGGCGGCATCGTCGCCTTGTTGGGGGGCAACGGCGCCGGCAAGACCACCACTTTGCGCGCGGTATCGCGCCTGCTCAAGGGCGAGCGCGGCGAAGTCACCAAAGGCAGCATCGAATACAAGGGCGAGCGCATCGACAATTACACGCCCTACGATCTGGTCAAACGCGGTGTAGTGCAGGTAATGGAAGGCCGTCACTGCTTCGCCCACCTGTCAGTCGAGGAGAACCTCCTGACCGGCGCATACACGCGCAACCTTTCGCGTGCCGAGCTCGACGTGAGCCTCGAAAAGGTCTACGCCTACTTCCCGCGGCTCAAGCAGCGCCGCACGTCGCAAAGCGGCTACACCTCCGGCGGCGAGCAGCAGATGACGGCCATCGGCCGCGCGCTGATGGCGGCCCCCACCATGATTCTTCTAGACGAGCCGTCAATGGGTCTCGCCCCACAGATCGTCGAAGAAATTTTCGAGATCGTCAAGGATCTCAACACCAAAGAGAAAGTCAGCTTTTTGTTGGCCGAGCAAAACACCACCGTTGCGCTGCGCTATTCAAATTACGGCTACATTCTCGAAAATGGCCGCATCGTGATGGATGGCGAGGCTTCGTATCTTGCCAACAACGAAGATGTGAAGGAGTTTTATCTCGGCGTCTCTTCGGGCGAACGCAAGAGCTTTCGCGACGGCAAGCATTACAAGCGGCGCAAGCGCTGGCTGGCCTGAGCCAGCGTGCCGGCCAGCCACGCGCCGATGCACGCGCAACCTGACAAGCCCCGCCGATGCGGGGTTTGTTTTTGAAGCAGCAGCACCCTGTCAACTCATGGGCCAACCGCGATGACCACACACTTTGATGCACTCGAAACCCGCAGCCCCGCCGAGCGTGAGGCGGCATTGATGCGCGCACTGCCGCTGCAGATCGCCAACGCCAAGACCAATGCGCCCGGCTTTGCCACGATTCTTGCTGCGGTGGAGGCTGCCAGCGTGACCACGCGCGCGGCCCTGGCCACATTGCCGGTCACGCGCAAGTCCGACCTCAAGGATATGCAGCGCGCCGCGCTGCCGTTTGGCGGTCTGGTGGCGCTCAAACCGGGCCGTGCCCGCAAGATCTTCATGTCGCCCGGGCCGATTTACGAACCCGAGGGCCGCCGCGATGATTACTGGCGCACTGCGCGCGCGCTGTTTGCTGCCGGATTTCGCGAAGGCGACATACTTTTCAATACGTTCTCATATCACCTCACCCCGGCAGGCAGCATGATTGAATCCGGCGCGATGAAGTTGGGCTGCGCGGTGATTCCGGCGGGGGTGGGCAACACCGAGCAGCAAATCGAAGCCATCATCGACCTGCAACCGACGGCCTATGTGGGCACGGCGTCCTTCTTGCGCATCCTGGTCGAGAAATTCATCGAAATTGGGAAACCGTTTCCCATCAAGCGCGCCGTCACCGGTGGCGATGCCCTGACGCCCAGTTTGCGCGCCTGGCTCAAGGAACACGGACTGGTCACCGTGCTCAACTTTTTCGGTACTGCCGACCTTGGCAACATTGCTTACGAATCAGAGGCCTCAGTGACCCAATCGGAGGGCATGATCCTGGACGAAGAGCTGATTCTCGAAATCGTGCGGCCCGGTACCGGTGACCCGGTCGCGCCGGGCGAAGTTGGCGAGATCGTCATCACCACGCTCAACCCGGACTACCCGTTGATTCGCTTCGGCACCGGTGATCTGTCGGCAGTGTTGGCAGGCGTATCGCCGTGCGGGCGCACCAACACCCGCATCAAGGGCTGGATGGGGCGCGCCGATCAGACCACCAAGGTCAAGGGCATGTTTGTCCAACCCGCCCACGTGGCTGCCGTCGTCAAGCGCCACAGCGAAGTCGATAAAGCGCGCCTCGTGATCGAAGGCGAAATGGCCAATGACCGCATGACGCTCAAGGTTGAAGTGGGCGATTGGACCGTGCCGGGTTTGCAGGAAGCAATTGCCGCCACCTTGCGCGATGTCACCAAGCTGCGCGGCGACGTGCAGTTCATGACGCCGGGTGAATTGCCGAATGATGGCAAGGTGATTGAGGATGCGCGGAAATACGATTGATGCGATCGTACCCAGTGCAGCCTAGCATTTCTGAATTGGAGATTTGCGAATGAAAATTCACCAGTGGTCCGTCTTGCTGCTTGCCTTGCCGGTATTGCCGTCGGCGCCCGCAGCTGCCCAGGAGAAAACCGTCGTATCGCTTGCCACGGCGACGCCGGGCGGTGGCTTCCCGGTCTACGGCGATGCCTTCGCCGCCGTGATCAACGCCACCGATCCATCGCTCAATGTGCAGACACGCAACACCAAAGGCAGCGCCGAAAACATTCCCCTGCTCGAAAACGATCAAGTGGATATCGCGTTGGTTCAGGGGGAAGCGGCGCACGAAGCCTTCGCCGGCATCGGGCGTGCGCCGGCCAACATGAAGATCATCGCGGCGATGTATTCATCGCCGGGATTTTTCATCGTCAAGAAAGACAGTCCGTATCGCAGCATGGCTGATCTCAAGGGCCTGCCGGTGGCATTTGGTGCAGCCGGTTCCGGCCTGGTGATTCTCTCGCGCTATGTGCTCGATGGGATTGGGCTTGACCAGACCAGGGACTTCAAGGTGATCCTGCTCGAGCGTGCCGGAGACGGTCCTGCGATGGTGCGTGATGGCCGCGCTGCGGCGCTGTGGGGTGGCGGCTCTGGATGGCCGGGCTTTACCAACCTGATGAAAGACGGTGACGCGCGCTTTATTGCGCCCAGCGCCGACGAGATAACCCGCATCGTCGCCAGGCACCATTTTCTCAAGCCGATCACCTTGCCAGCCAACACCTATCCCAACCAGCCCGAACCGATGCGCTCGGTGGGGTCGTGGAGCTTCGTGGTGGCGCGCACGTCGCTGCCTGATGAGCTTGCTTACCGCCTGGCGCGCGCCGTGCATCGCGGTGAATCGGCGCTGGCGCAGCGTCTGCCACAGGCCGCCGAGACGACCGCGGCGAATACGGCAAACGGTGCGCCACGCCAGGACATGCTTCATCCGGGCGTGCAGCGCTATTTGCGCGAAGCGGGCTTGCTCAAATAATTCGGGCCGGTCTTTTGGGATGCTTTGGAGAGTCAGCGCCGGGCGTGACGCAACAAGATCAACGCCATCGCCAGCGCCGGCAAACAGAGCAGCACGAACGGCACCCGCCAACTGCCAGTGCTGTCGTGCAGAAGGGCGAACAGCGCCGGCATCACGATGATGCCGGTAAACGTGATGAAGGTGGTGCCGCCGCCCACCACGCCGGCCATGCCTGGGGGCGAGAGGCGCGCGGTTTCGGCAATCTGCACGCCATTCCAGCCCACGGCCGTGATGCCGAACAGTGCACTGATCACGAGTACACCGGCGAAGGGCCAAGCCTGCGTGAATGCCGCCGTAGCCAGCGTAGCGATGGTCATGCCAACGCCGAGCGCACCTAGCACCACGCCCGCGCGCCGCGTGCGGTCCGCCAGCCAGCCCCAGAAGATCCGCCCCACCACCCCGCCGATGCTGGCCACGGACAACGCCAAGCCCGCGGCGACCAGCGAATACGCCAGGCTGTCGATCAAATAGGCCACCACAAAGGTGAAGTAGCACAGTTGCAACCCGGCGTACGTGCAGGCGGCGCAGACGTTGCGTACCTGCGCGGAATTTTCGAAAATCAGGCGAAACGGCAGCGTGATGTTTGCCATCGACACCGGATGCATGCGATCGCGATCGGCATCAAGTTCCTGGCGCACTGATTGCGCAACAAACAGCATCACGATGCACAGTGCGGCCACGCACAGCGCCGCCATGCGCCAGCCGAAACCGAGCGTGAGCGGCGGCACCATCAAACCAGCCAATACGGCGCCAAGCGGTACGCCGGTTTGCTTGATCGAGAACGTGAGCGACATCATGTGCGGCGGCGTGGTGCGCGCCAGTATGTGAGTGCTCGCCGGCGTCACCGGCCCATAACCGCAGCCGAGCAAGCCGGCCACGAGGGGAAGTGCGGCCAACGGCACGACGGTGAGCAGCGCGAGTGCACAGGCGCAAATCAGCAGGCAGGCCTGGCTCATGCGCACGGCGCCGTAGCGCAGGATCAGCCCGCCCGATACCAGCGCCGCGCTGGCCGCGCCGATATACATGAAGCTGATGAAGTAGCCGAGCCTGCCGATCGACAAGCCCAGCTCGCGTGCTGCATCGGGCGCAAACACCGGTACCGCAACCGAAGCGAGCGCAATGACTGCCTGGATCGCCGTCGTGATCGCGAGGATGATTGCGGGAGAAGACATGAATGCATGGTATTTTAGCGGCAGCATCTCCCCGCTCTGCGCGGCAATGGATAGAGGTGCAGCCGAGTTGCTTGCAGAACACCGCGTTTGCCCGACCCCCATGACACGACCATGACCCTCAAAGTTTTCATTACCGGCGCGTCGAGCGGCATTGGCGCGGCGCTGGCGCGCCACTACGCAGCTGACGGTGCCACGGTCGCGCTCACCGCGCGGCGCATTGAAGTGCTCGACGCGCTGCGACTCGAACTGGGCCCCAACGCGCATGCCTACGCCGCCGACGTGACTGATGCTGCCAGCCTCGCACGTGCCGCCAACGCCTTCATGGAACGCCACGGCGCGCCCGATGTGGTGATCGCCTGCGCCGGGGTGTCGATCGGCATCGATTCGGCCTTGCGCGAGGACGTGCCGATGTTCAAGCAGGTGATGGACACCAATGTGCTTGGCACCCTGGTTACCTTCCAGCCTTTCATTGACGCGATGAAAAAGCAGCGGCGCGGTGCGCTGGTTGGCATCGCCAGTGTGGCGGGGATTCGCGGCCTACCCGGCTCGGGTGCCTACAGCGCTTCCAAGGCGGCGGTGATCACCTATTGCGAATCTCTCCGCGTTGAATTGCGCGGCAGCGGTGTGGACGTGGTGACCATCGCGCCAGGCTACATCCGCACCCCGATGACACTGGGCAATCCCTATCCGATGCCGTTCCTGACCGACGCGCCGGTGTTCGCCGCGCGTGCGGCTGCGGCGATCGCGGCTGGTGAAAGTTATCGCGTGATCCCCTGGCAAATGGGCGTGGTTGCCAAGCTGCTGCGCGTGTTGCCCAACTGGCTGTTTGATCGCGCCATGGCCAAGGCGGGGCGCAAACCGCGTCAGGGATCGTAGTGAAACGTTGGTGCACGCCCGTGCCGGGCCAGGTTTGCACTGACCACGCAGCGGGCAGCGCGACCGGCTGCAGACCTGGTGGCATGAATGGGGTCTGACCCCGTTTATGTGGATGCAGCGGGCGCGGCGCACAGACGGGCCGTGCACGACGCGCGCATCGCTTCTCTGGTGCCGTCGATCACCGAACTCGTCTGTGATCTCGGCCTTGCGGCGAATCTGGTCGCGCGTACCGGCTTTTGCATCCATCCGCACGAGGCGGTGGCGAACATTCCTAAAGTGGGCGGTACCAAGGATGTGGATCTGTCGCGCTTGCGCGAGCTCGCCCCCACCCATGTGATTGTCAACATCGACGAAAACCGCAAACCTGTGGTCGACGAAATCGCGCGATTCGTGCCGCACGTGATCGTGACCCATCCGAACGCGCCTGCAGACAACCTTGCGCTCTACCAATTGATTGGCGGCATTTTTGACCGCGAAGCCGCTGCCGACAAAATGGGCATGAGCCTGAGAGCCGCTCTGGAGGCGGCTCTTGAGGCTGCTTCCGCCCTGCCGCGGGAGCGCGTGCTGTACCTGATCTGGAAAGAGCCGTGGATGACGGTAGCGCGCGATACCTATGTCTCGCGCACCCTGGCGGCGGTGGGCTGGGATACCGTGCCCGCCGAATCCGCGTCACGCTATCCAGCCATTGACCTGATCACCGCTGCGCGTGCAGCCGATGCCGTGTTGCTCTCGTCCGAGCCTTATATGTTTCGCGCCCGGCACGCCGCCGAGCTGCAAGCGGAACTTGCCGCGCACGGCTGCGTCAAACCGGTGCGCCTGATCGACGGTGAAATGACCTCGTGGTACGGGAGCCGAGCCATCGCAGGACTGGCTTATCTGGACCGGATGCGCGCGGGCTGTTACAACACGGCGGCGCAAAAAGCGTAGAGTGCGCAATCGCGCATTCCCGGTTTTCCACTTCGAGGGTCGAGCCCGATCCACGCGTGTGCAAGGAGGCATGCATCATGACATTCCGTTCCGGCCGGCTTCTGCGAACCACCGCTTTGTGCCAGTTCCTGCTTGGCAGCATGGGATTGCTTGCCACAGCGCCCGGCCACGCCCAGCAGGTCTACAAATGGACTGACGACAAGGGCGTGGTCAACTACACCACGACGCCGCCATCGCTGCGCAAGTCTGCCGTGGTGGATGTTGCCCCCGCCGTGGCCGGCCGAGGCGCGGTGATGGACTACGACGAATCGCAGTATTGGCGCGCGCGCAGCCAGCGCGAAGCAGCCAGCGAATCGGCGCTTGACCGCATGCGCCGCGACACCGAGAGCTTGCGTCAGGCACGCCTGCAGCAAGATATCGCCAAGGCCGAGGCAGCATCGCAACAGAAGTCGGCCACGCAACGCGCCATTGAACAATGCCGCAGCGAGCGCCGTGTCGATTGCGAGTTCCCCGCAGCGAACAACTGGCCGGGCAGCGGCGGCTACACCACATCCTCGCTCTATCCTGCCCAGCAATACATCATCGTCAACCGGACTGCGGTAGCGCCGGCGCAGACGCGCCCTTATTTCAGCGTCACCCCCACTTTCACGCCTGGCTACTCGATTCCGCAGATATATTCGAATCCGCGCTAAACGCGAACCAGGCTGCCGGGCTGGCGTGCGCAGGTTGTGCCCAAGTCTGCGCCGCGCCGCAACATTGCGCGCTTGTCAAAAGCCAGTATCATTGCGCCTTGCACGCAGTGTGGTCTTCTTAATGCGGTCTTAACACCGACCGGATAAAAACAAGAACCGCGCGCGGCGGAGACAGTGTGAGCGACGAGTCCTTTTTTTGCGTTGCCTTAACAGTAAATCAGTGAGGGTCCATCAGTGAAAATTGCAAACTATCCAGATTTTTTTGCCGGACTGTTTTTTCTATTGTTCGGCGGGCTGGCGGCGTATTTATCGACTGCCTACAACATGGGTACCGGGGCGCGCATGGGCCCGGGTTACTTTCCCTATTGGCTCGGCATCATTCTGGGCGGCATCGGGGTGATCGTGCTGCTCAAGTCGCTCGGCAAAACCGCCGGCGAACGCACCAGCGGTCTGATGCGGCCAATGATGATTTTCGGCGCGATGATGCTGTTTTCACTGTTGGCCGGCTGGATCGGTGCCAGCCCGAATGCCTCGCTCGCAATTGGCACAGCGGCTGGCTGTGCGCTGGCGTTCTTCGTCGGCATGCCGTCGATGGGCCTGATCCTGTTTTCGATCACGGTGTTCGGATTGCTGCTCAAGGGTCTCGGTTTGTTTTTGTCGACCATAGCACTGGTCGTCATTGCCTCGGCAGCAAGTCATGAATTCACCAAGAAGCATCTGAGCAAGGGTTTGGTGGTGGGTGCCGTTCTCGGCTTTATCGCGCTGATAGTGGTCATGGGCATCCAAAAAGGCGGCCTCGACGCGGCGATGAAAGGCATGGGCGGGGGTGCTGCCGCTGGTGCCGCAATTGGTGTGCGGCTGCTGGTGCTCGGCGCGATTGTGTTCCTGCTGATCAAGCTTCCTGCGCTCATGGTCGATGATCACACCAAACAATTTGCCGGCGTACTGGCATTTTTGGTCTGCCTCGGCCCCTGGGTGTTTGTCGACGGGTTGAAGCTGCAAATGCCGGTGTGGCCGGATCAGGAAGAACTGGTGCGCATGTTCAAAACCGACGACAAGAGACGCTAAGGGAACCACGAACATGGACTCAATCAACACCCTCATGGCCAATCTGTCGCTCGGGTTTGCGACAGCCTTCACCCTGCAAAACCTGATTTACTGCTTCATCGGTTGCCTGCTCGGCACGCTGATTGGCGTGCTGCCCGGGATCGGGCCGATCGCCACCATCGCGATGCTGCTGCCTGCCACCTACGCACTGCCGCCAATCGCAGCGCTGATCATGCTGGCCGGTATTTATTACGGCGCGCAGTACGGCGGCTCCACCACGGCCATTTTGGTCAACTTGCCGGGAGAGTCGAGTTCGGTGGTGACCATGCTCGATGGCTACCAGATGGCGCGCAAGGGTAGAGCCGGGGCGGCATTGTCGGTTGCGGCGCTGGGCTCGTTCATCGCCGGCTGTTTCGGCACCCTGATCCTGGCCGCGTTTGCCGCGCCGCTCGCCGAGCTGGCCTTCAAATTTGGCCCGGCCGAATATTTCTCACTGATGGTGCTGGGCCTGATTGGTGCCGTGGTGCTGGCCTCCGGTTCACTCATCAAAGCAATCGGCATGATTATTCTGGGTCTCTTGCTCGGTCTGGTCGGTACTGACGTCAATACCGGCACCGCGCGTTTCTCGTTCGGCATCCCCGAGTTGTCCGATGGTATCGGCTTCATCAGCGTGGCGATGGGTGTGTTCGGTTTTGCCGAGATCATCACCAACGTCGACATGAAAGAGCAGCGCGAGACCTTCACCAACAAGGTCGAGGGTCTGATGCTGTCGATGAAGGATTTCAAGGAATCGTTCCCGGCGATCGCGCGCGGCACCGGCATTGGCTCGCTGCTCGGCATCCTGCCCGGTGGCGGCGCACTGCTTGCGGCGTTTGCGTCCTACACGATTGAAAAGAAGATCGGCAAAAACCCGGAGCCGCCGTTCGGCCAGGGCAACATTCGCGGTGTGGCCGGCCCGGAGGCCGCCAACAATGCCGGCGCGCAAACCTCCTTCATCCCGCTGCTCACTCTCGGCATCCCGCCCAACGCGGTGATGGCGCTGATGGTCGGCGCAATGACGATCCACAACATCCAGCCCGGCCCGCAGGTGATGACCTCCAACCCGGCGCTGTTCTGGGGCATGATCGCCTCGATGTGGATCGGCAACCTGATGCTGGTGATCCTCAACCTGCCGCTGATCGGCATGTGGGTGCAACTGCTCAAGGTGCCTTACCGCATTCTCTACCCCGCAATTCTGATGTTCTGCTGCATCGGCGTGTTCTCGGTCAACAACAACTCGTTTGACGTGCTCATCACCGTGCTGTTTGGCGTGCTTGGCATCGTGTTCTACAAATTGGGTTGCGAAGCTGCACCGCTGCTGCTCGGCTTCATCCTCGGGCCAATGATGGAAGAAAACCTGCGCCGCGCCATGCTG
>JANLTL010000036.1:0-6551 GCA_031362905.1 Burkholderiales bacterium
TTGTCGATCAGCACCTGCTGACCGAGGATGTCGCCCAGGCGCTGCGCCACCACCCGGCCCATGATGTCGGTCGCGCCGCCGGGCGCGTAAGGCACCACAATGCGGATCGGCTTGGCCGGATAGCCGGTCTGCGCACCGGCTGCGGTGACCCATGCCAGGGACAGCGCCACGGCGCGCAGGAGAGAGCGGACAACACTACGGGAGAGAGAGTTCATCTTGTCGGGCACCAGTTGGCGGCGATGTTGGGTAGATGTCTACTTTACGTCAAACGGAGTGGGTTACATTTGCGCCCGTGCCAATCACTGAGAGAAAACATGCCCAAACAAGACATCAAAGTCAACGCCACGACCGGCAGCGCATTCGACTGCTACCTGGTCACGCCTGACGCGAATGCGGCCAGCGGGAAAGTTCCCGCCGTCGTCCTCGCCTCCGCCATCTACGGCGTCGACGCCGACCTGCGCGCACTGGCCGACACCTTTGCCGGGCACGGTTACATCAGCGCCGCGCCCGACCTGTTCTGGCGCACCGTACCCGGCCCGCTGGCGCGCGACGATCCGCGCTCGGCACCGCGCGGCAAGCCGCGCCTGCCAGTTATCAAGACCGGTGAGCAAGACCTGATCGATGTGCACGCTGTTCTGCGGCAGCAGCCGCAATGGAATGGCCGCGCCGCCGTGATTGGCTTTTGCTACGGCGGCCCCTACGCTGTGCTCGGCCCGGCGCGCCTCGGTTACGACGCCGGCCTGTCTCTGCACGGCACGCAGATGCTCGATTACATCGGCGAACTCGAGGGCATCAACAAGCCGGTGAGCATCATCTGGGGCGATCAGGATCATCTCGCGCCCGCCAATGTGCTCGACGCCTATCGCGCCCTGCCTGCGCGCATGCCCAATGTGGACGTGCATGTGCTGCCCGGCGTGCTGCACGGTTACATGATGCGCGGCAGCACCACCGCATTCGATGCGAAGGCCTATGATTTTTCGATGCAGCGGGCGTTGGCGATGCTGGCGTCATTGCGCTGAATTGCGCCGCGCTGGAACTCCCTGCATGACCCATCCCTTCGACCAATCCCTCGCCCTCGACGCCATCGCGCCCAACCGCTGGCGCTCGCCGTCCAGCCCGCTCTACTGGAACGCCATCGGCCCCTATGGCGGCTGGATCGCCGCGATGCTGCTGCATGCGGTGCAAAGCGAACCGGCTGCACGCGGTGAGCCGGTTGCGTTGCAGGCGCAATTCATTGGCGCGATCCGCCAGGCGCCATTTACGCTCGTCACCCAATGTCTGCGGCAAAACCGCTCCACCGCATTCTGGCGCAGCGAGTTGCGCCAGAGCGACGAAGGCAGCGGCGAAGAGCGCGTCTGCGCCCATGCCGGCATCACGCTTTCAACCTGGCGCGAGACCATGCGCATCAGTGATGCGGTGTCGCCCACATTGACGCAAACGGTGCCACCTGCGCTTGAGCTTGCCGTCGCCGCACCACGGCGCGTACGCACGCCCGAGTTCGTCAAGCGCTACGACTTTCGCCCGGTGCGCGGCAAGCTTGGCGAAGTGGCAGACGACATGAACGCGTTGATGTGGGTGCGTGACTTTGATCCGCGCCCGCTCGACGCGCGCTCGATCACCGCCCTGTGCGACGCGCCCTTGCCATCGATCTGGCTGCGCCTCGCGACGCCGGTGCTCATCACCACGGTGGTCTACAACATCTTTTTTCGCACCCCGCCGGCGCAACTTAGCGCAGCGGGCGAAGGTCACGTGCTGCTCGAATCGCGCAGCGCTGCGGGCACCGCCGGCTTCTTCGATCAGGATACGAATGTCTGGAGTGATCGCGGCGTGCTGCTCGCGCAGACGCAGCAGTTGGCGTGGTTTTCGGACAAGCCGCTCGGTGAGGCATCGCGCCAATGACACAGCGGAAACAGCGGAAGCACCGCAAACTGCCGAAACAGCGCGCCAATCTTCGCGCGGATGATGCACCGCCCGCGAATACCCCACCTCTTTCCCAGACTCACAAGAGACCGATATGAACGAGTTGCTGACAGTCGACCACATCCACCTCATCAGCCGCGACCCGCAGGCGGCGGCCAACTGGTACCGCGACATGCTGGGCGGCAAAGTCACCCACGTGCAGGACAAGTTGCGCGGCGCGCCGCAGATCGATGTCAAGGTCGGCGGCATGTCGATCGTGATTCGTGGCCAGCGGCCGGGCGAGCAAGCTACCGAGAACAAACCCATGCAGCATTTCGATGCCTATTCCAGCCACGATGAATGGGGCATCGATCACTTCGGTTTCAGTTATCGCGGTGATTTGCGCGCCTTCTGCGACACGCTCAAGAGCAAGGGTGTTCGCATGGCGGTGGAGCCGTGGGAGTTCAAGCCCGGCGTGGTGCTGTGCTACGTCGCCGCGCCCGATGGGGTGAGTATCGAGATTATTCAGACTGCGGCGTAGCCCGCTGGCCGTGAAAGAGATTTGGCTGAAAACCGCTCCCACCAAGGATTTCAGATTGATTAAGTCATTTTGCTGATCGCTTCATCGCACTCAATCATCCACTTGGAGGCACTTCGGACATGATCCTCGGCCTGCGCACCGCCATTTACCCCGCCCCTGACCTCGCCGCCGCCAAACAGTGGTACGCGAAGGTTCTCGGCCAAGCGCCCTATTTCGATCAACCGTTCTATGTCGGCTTTTCCGTCGGCGGATTTGAATTGGGGCTGCTGCCCACTGCGCAGCCCGGCACCAGCGGGCCGCAGCCGCTGTGGGGGGTGGCACACATTGAGTCAGCGTTTGCGCGCCTGCTGGAATTGGGTGCCACGGTGTTGGAGCCGGTGACCGCAGTCGGTGAGGGCATCAAGGTCGCTGCGGTACAGGACCCGTTTGGCAATCGATTCGGGATTATCGAGAATCCCAACTTCAAGGCTGGCGAGGTTCGATGATGGCTTTGGGTGTCAACCCACCGCGCGCCTTACCGAATCAATCGACGACAGCTTGAGGCGCGCACCGGCCTTCATGAACTGGCCGGGCAGATCACGATGCATCACGCCTTGCACCTGGCGCGCCACGTCTGCCAGCGCATCGATGTCGATGCCGGTCTCGTAGCCGCATTCGTGCAGCAGATACACGAGATCTTCCGTGCAAATGTTGCCGGTGGCACCGGGCGCAAACGGGCAGCCGCCGAGGCCGCCAATCGACGATTCGTATTCGCGCACGCCGAGCGCGAGACCGTTCATCACGTTGGCCAGACCAATGCCGCGCGTGTTGTGGAAGTGCAGCGCGATGACCATCCCGGGGTATTTGGCGCGGATCGCTTCGACCGTGCGCGTGACTACTGGCGGCGTCGCCATGCCAGTGGTGTCGCCGAGCGAAATGTGACGCACGCCTTCTCGCTGGTACACGCCGATGATCTTGAGGATATTGTCGATCTTGACATCGCCTTCAAAGGGGCAGCCAAACGCCGTCGCCACCGCGCCGCGCACCAGGATGCCGAATTTGCGCGCAATCGGCGCGAATTCCGAAAAATCGCCGAGCGCGCCGTCAATCGACTTGTTGAGATTGGCCTGGCAATGGGTTTCGGAGGCGGAAATGAAGCTCGCCATCATGTCCACCTTGGCGGCCGCTGCGCGCTCGGCACCGCGCGCATTGGGCACCAAGGCCGTCAGGCGCACGCCGGGCTTGCGTTTGAGCAGGGCCATCACTTCAGCGGCGTCGGCCAGTTGCGGCACAGCGCGCGGTGAGACGAAGGAGGTGGCTTCGAAGCTGGTCACGCCCGCGTCGATCAGGGCGTTGATGACATCGGCCTTGGTCTGGGTCGGGATGAACTCCTTCTCGGCCTGAAAACCGTCGCGGGTGCCAACTTCGGTGACGAGGACGAATTTATCGTTGGGGGGAGTGATGGAGGCGGACACGATGATTTCCTGTGATGCGGGTTTGGGAAAATTTTGCTTTCGGAGACTGCAGTCACCGTGAATGCGGTTCGGTCTACCGTCTGTTTCATCGTCAAGAGGGGCGTGTGGAAAGTCAACAAATTCAATCTTATAGCGCCACTTCAAAAATGGCCTGAAGTCACGGGGCCGATGCGTTGCCATCGGCAATCTGGCGCTGGAGTTCGAAGTTCACGACCAACCCGTGCCTGCCAGACCGGGTCCCGCGTGCCTTTCTGACGGCACTATCAGGCGGCTGCCTGCCCGTCAACGCACTGTAACGGGCGTGATGGGCTTGGCACCGGACAATCCAACTGCGGCACCAGCACCGCCGATACCGGATGAACTGATCGAGATCACCCCGCTTGGGAGTACAGGAGTGGGCAAAATCATGGAATTCGTTTGTACGCCAGAAGAAATGCCGCCTGCTGCTCTGGCACCAACATTGAGACCGCCTGAAAAAGAGATGCTCCCCGTCGTATTGATGATGCCTCCCGAATTTAGCGATACGACCGCCTGCCCCAGATTCAAAATCGATGGGGCTGGATTCGTCACCTGACTTGCTATGGGCATGCCATTGAGGACAATGCCCCCTCCGACCGTTACGGGAAGCGCGGCTCCCGGAGGCGCTGCGGAACCATTGATTGCCGGCATCGCGGCCCCCACGCCCGCAATCGTTGGCACCGCGAGATTCACCGCGCCGGTTTGTGCGCCACGCACCATGCTGGTAAAAACTGCGGTGAGGTTGGCGTGCCCAGTTGGCACTACGCCGCCCTGTGGCATCAGCCCTTGCACCATACTCGCTGCGGATCCTTGCATCACGCCATTACTGGTGATGAAGGTCAACTGACCGCCTTGCGTCAGATTCTGCGCGCCCTGCGCCGACAGCATGCGCGGGATCACGATCTGCTTGGCGTCTCCCTCCTGGCAAAAGGCGGGATTCCCAAACACCGCGCAGATGGCGGCGCATAAGGGAATCATCCTGAATCGTTTAGCAGCGCTGTCCATGCCCGGCCTCCGCTTTTTCGGATCAAATTTAATGATACACGAGGGCCAAACTCGGGACGGGCTGGGGCGGTCTCAGGCGGCACGACGCCCGTACAGTTGCTACCAACGCTGCGCAGGTACCGCCAGCCGCCTCGATCGGCATCAGATCACCTTTTCCGCACGCAAGCGGACAACTTGAGATACATCGCGCCCTAACTCGGTCAGAATCGCCTCGGTATCCGCCCCAAGCAGCGGCGGCGGACGGTGCATGCGGCACGGGTCATCGGTGAACTTGATCGGGAAGCCGAGCACATCCATGGCACCGAGCTGCGGGTGTTCGATGGTGACGCGCATCTGCTGATGCTGCGTTTGCGGATCGTCGAACACTTCGGCGACGTTGAGCACACGCCCGCAAGGCACACCGGCGGCGTTGAGTTGGGCGATCCAATGCGCCACTGTCTGCGTGCGCGTGCGGGCGTTGACCTCGGCATTGATGGCGCTGCGGCGCGCGTAGCGCTCGGTGTTGTTGCGGTACTCCGGCTGCGTGGCGAGGTGGGTGAGAGCTAGCGCTTCGAGCAGCTTGGCATACACCGCGTCGTTGGCCGGCGCGATGGCGACCTGACCATCTGCAGCTTCAAACAAGCCGTAGGGAGAGGCGATGGCGTGGTCGTTGCCGGTACGTTGCGGCAGTTTGCCGTTGGCAAAAAAATTGGCAGCGAAGTAGGCGAGCATGCTGGTCATGCTGTCAGTGAGCGCAGTCGCCACTTGTTCGCCCTGCCCGGTGCGCGCGCGCCGCACCAGCGCAGCCATGATGCCCATTGCCGCGTAAGCGCCTGCGACAAGATCGGACACCGGCGGCGCGGCACGCATCGGCGGGCCGTCGTCGAAGCCATTCACACTCATGAAGCCGCTCATCGCCTGGGCAATGAAGTCGAACGAGGGGCGGCCCTTGTAGGGGCCATCAAGGCCGAAGCCGGTGACATGGCAACTGATGATGTCCGGTTTGAGTGCCTTGAGGGCGTCGCGCCCGAAACCCATCTTGTCCATCACGCCCGGGCGGTAGTTGTTGACAATCACGTCGGCGCGCAAGATCAGGTCGCGCAAAATCTCCTTGCCCTCCTCCTTGCGCAAGTCAAGCGTAAGCGAGCGCTTGTTGCGATTGAAGGTGGCGAAGTAGGACGAGTAGCCATTGACGATCTCGCCCTGTGTGCGCACCGGGTCGCCCTCACGCGGGTCTTCGATCTTGATCACTTCGGCGCCCATGTCGGCGAGGAACATGGAGCAAAACGGGCCGGAGAGAATGCGCGTCAGGTCGACGACGCGGATGCCTTCAAGTTGCATCGTTACTCCAGTTTGACACCGGCATCCTTGACGATCTTGCCCCAGCGCACGTAGTCCTCGCGCACGAAGGCGGCAAATGTTTCGGACGCGCCGCCCGCTGCGACCGCGCCGCCATTGGCAATCTTCTCGCGCACGTCGGGGGCTTGCAGCACCTGATTGACGGCGGCGTTGAGACGCGCAATAACGGCCGGCGGCGTACCGGCCGGCGCGAACAATCCGAGCCAGATACCCGCATCGACGCCCTTGATGCCGGCTTCACCCAGGGTCGGCGTGTCGGGCAGCATCGCCGAACGCTTTACCGTGCTCACCGCCAG
>JANLTL010000365.1:0-4195 GCA_031362905.1 Burkholderiales bacterium
TCGTCCTTGCGGCCCACGTACCAGAGGTAGCCATCCTCATCCTTCCTGGCCAGATCGCCGGTGAGCAGCCAGTCGCCGGAGAATTTCTCGCTGGTAGCCGCTTCGTCATTCCAGTAACGCAGGAACATGGCGGGTATCGGGCGCTTGAGGGCGATCTCGCCAATTTCGCCATCGGGTGTTTTCCGGCCTTCTGCGTCAAGCAGGGCGATCTCATGCCCGGGAATCGGGCGCCCCAGCGAGCCTGGCTTGACCGGCATGTAGTCAGTGCAATTGCCGATGATCATCACCGCCTCGGTCTGACCGAAGGCTTCGTGGGGCGTCGCACCGAGCGCCTCTTGGGCCCAGCGAATCACGTCTTCGCCGACGGTCTCGCCGCCGGTGTGGATGGTGCGCAATTGCACGTCCCACTGCTGGCGCGGGTTCTCGATCAAGCGCATCATCTTGAGCACCGTGGCCGGCAGGAACACGTTGCGCACCTTGTGCCGCGCCATCAACTCAAACGCGCGAGCCGCATCAAACTTGCGTGCGCGGTGGGCCACCACCGTCACGCCGTAATGCCAGCTGGGCAGCAGCATGTCGAGCAGGCCGCCGGCCCAGGCCCAGTCGGCCGGGGTCCAGAAGCGGTCGCCCGGCTGGGGAAAGGCCTGGTGCACAAACTCCATCGAGGGCAGGCGCCCCAGCATGACGCGATGCGCGTGCAACGCACCCTTGGGCGGCCCGGTGGTGCCGGAGGTGAAGATCAGGAGGGCCGGGTCTTCGGCCGCCGTGGCGACCGGCTCAAAGGCTTCGGATTCACCGGCCAGAAGTGCCTGGTAGTCGAGCACGTGCGTCACGTCGGTCCGGTCGGCACTGATGATGTGCGTGAGCCCGGGGTACTTCTGTTGTACTTCGAGCAATCGTCCCAGGCTGGTGGCGTCGGTGATCACGACGCGCACGCCGGCGCTGCGCAGGCGGTATTCCAGCGCTTCCGGCCCGAACAGGGTTGCCAACGGCAATGCGATGGCCCCGAGCTTGTAGATGCCCAAGTGCGCCACACCGGTTTCGGGGCGCTGTGACATCACGATGCCGACACGGTCGCCCCGGACCACGCCCAGACGGGCCAGGGCGTGGGCGAGTTGATTGGAGCGCGCGCGAAACTCGGCGAACGTGTGCTCGCTGACCTGGCCGGCCTCGTTCTCGTAGATCATCGCCACCCGCGCCGGGTCATCGGCGTGACGATCGCAGATGTCCACCGCGATGTTGAACTGCGCGGGGATAGCCCACCGAAAGCGTGCGCACAACTCTTCGTACGTCCTGGCTTCGGGTAAAACCCTTTCGCTCACTGCGCTCCTCCTGAAAACGGGCATTCCGCGCTCCAGAACCTGGCGCGCCGCCGCTGATGTTGCATCGATGCCTTACATGCGCCTTGCGGCGCAGACATTGACGAACCATGATCATCGTATCATAATGGTTATACAATTAGAAATCTCGCGAGCGTGGCACCTGCAGTCGCCTGCCATCGTTGCGCGAGGCACCCTGCAGGCCCTGCCCGGAGCATCCATGAACTGGCCGACCGTTATCTACAACGAAGAAGTCATGCGCGAAGGATTCGGCATCGAAGACGTGGCAATTCCGTTCGAAGCCAGGGTGGCGTTTCTCGATGCGCTCTCCGAAACCGGCTTGAAGCGCATCACCCTGGGTGCCTTTGTGAGCCCCAAATACGTACCGCAAATGGCCTGTTTTGAAGACCTGCTCAAAGCCTTTCATCCCAAGCAGGGCGTGACCTACCTTCCCTACATCCACAACCAGAAGGCGCGCCAGCTGGCGCTGCAATATGCACCGCCACTGACGGTCGAAAAGGACGTGTTCACGCTCTTCATCGACATCTGCGACATTCACCAGCGCCGCAACGTCAACCGCTCGGTGCAGCAGATGCTTGATTCCTGGCCCGAGACCATCGCCGGCGCGCAGGCGCGTGGGGTCACGCAAGCACGCATCGGCATCGGTTCGGCCTGGGGGTCGAACTTCATGGGCAAGTTTTCGCAGGCGTTTCGGCTTTCCTTCCTCGAAAAGCAGGTGGGGCTGCTTGAAGCCGCCGGCATTGCGGTCATCGAGATCGGCCTGCACGATTCGCAAAGCTGGTGCCTGCCGCACGAAATGGAAGCGGATCTTGCCGAGGTCAAGCAGCGTTGGCCGCAGGTCAGGCAATTTCACTTCCACATGCACAACGCACGGGGCATGGCGCTGCCCTGTCTCTATGCGGCGCTGCGTAGTCTCGACAAAAGCGACACCGCGCTCATCGAAGGTACCCTGGGCGGCATCGGCGGTGGCCAGTTCGGCGGCAATGGGCGCGCATGCGGCATGGCCGCCACCGAAGATCTGATGCACATGCTCGATGGCATGGGTATCGAGACCGGCGTCAACCTCGACAAGCTGATCGACTGCGTCTGGATGCTCGAAAAGATCATTGGCCGGCCCACCTACGGCATGGTCGCCAAGGCCGGACCGCGCCCCTCGACGCCGGATGCCTTTTACGACCCCAACCTGCCGGGCCTGGAGAGTCTCGAAGCGGCCAAACACTTCAAGTTGGGGCCCAAGGTCTACGAGCAAGAAGGCTTCACGCCCTGGAAGCACCCGATCACCGGTCCCTGGTACCCCGGGCCGCATTGAGGCAACACCCCACAGCACCCCTCGCCTTCCCTATCTGACCGCTGCTTGCAATTCCAGCACCGTAGCGCGGCCACCCCCTACGACCGACCCGAAGGAGCAACACATGGACTTCAGTTTTTCCGAAAATCAGGAAATGATCCGCGACTCGGTGCGCAAATACGCCGAGGCGGAACTGCTCCCCAAATACCAGCACTGGGACCGCAGCGGTGAATGGCTCACCAAGGACTTCATCGACAAGCTGGTCAACATGGGCCTGTTGCGCCTGCGCCTGCCGGAAAAATACGACGGCCAGGGTTACTCCTTCGTCGACTGCGGCATCGTGTGCGAAGAGATCGGCCGCTGCGATCACCAGATCCGCTACATCATCTCCAACGCGATCCACCTCGGCGAAATGGCTTCGTCGATGCACCCGGACCTGCAGGACGAATGGATCCCGCGCATCGCCAACGGCGAGATGATGTCGCTCGCCTTCACCGAGCCGCGCGGCGGCGCCGACGCCGGCAACATCACCACCAAGGCGGTGAAGGACGGCGACCATTGGGTGCTCAATGGCGAGAAGACCAGCATCACCTTCACCGGCGTCTCCAAAGTGGTGTTCGTCTCGGCGCGCACCGGCAAGGCCGGCCCGCGCGGCCTGTCGTTCTTCCTGGTGCCGACCGACACGCCCGGCCTCACCACCAGCAATTTCGAGCGCATGGGCCAGCGGCTCGACCGTGGCGGCAGCATGTTCTTCACCGACGTGCGCATCCCCGCGCGCAACATGATCGGCAAGGAGAACGAAGGCTTCATCTGGGCCATGACCATCATCGGCTACAACCGCAATTTCGTGCCCCTGGCCTGCATCGGCGCGGCGCAGAAATCGCTCGAAGAGACCATGGAATACCTCAAGCAGCGGCAGATCATGGGGCGCTCGGCCTCCAAGTGGCAGGGCGTCGCCAACGAACTCGCCACCGAGGCCACCAAGCTCGAAGCGGCGCGCATGCTGTGCTACCGCGCCCTGTCGCTGAAAGACAAGGGCATGCGCCACGACGCCGAGTCGTCGATGGCCAAGTGGTTCGGTGTCAAGACCGCCAACGAAGCGCTCTACACCTGCATGCGCCTGAACGGCCACTACGGCTGGGCCAAGGACCTGCCGCACGAGCAGCGCCTGCGCGATTGCCTCGGCATGGAGTCGGCCGACGGCCCGCGTGAAGTGCACCTCGGCATCATCGCGCGCGACATTCTCGGCAAGGAATTCGCGCCGTTCTAAGTCATCGCGGTATGACCCGCAGCAGCGCACACTGCCGCTGCTGCGGTAATGTGGCAGCCTGTTGAAGAGGTCATCATGAATCTGGTTCGAAGCACGCTGGCTATCCTCGTTGCGGCAGCCGGCGCACTCGCAGTCTGCAGCGGCGCCGCACTGGCGCAGGCCTATCCCGCCAAGCCGGTCCGCGTGATCGTGCCGTTCCCGCCGGGGCAGGGCACCGACGTGGCGACGCGTTATCTCGCCAAACGCCTGAGCGACGCACTCGGCCACAACTTCTTCGTCGAGAATCGCCCCGGCGCC
>JANLTL010000399.1:0-4832 GCA_031362905.1 Burkholderiales bacterium
CAGGTAGCGCGGCTGCGTGGAGTGCGCCTTGAGTTGGTCGAGAAGCTCGATGGCTTCCGTGTCGGGCATGCCGTAAATGCCGAAGGCACTGCCCGAGATCGAGTACAGCGCTTTCTTGCCGTTGACCGGGTTGGGCCGTGCAATGCGGTGCTTGACCCATTGCATTTTCTTGTCCTGTTCCTCGTTGAGCACCGAGGCCACCGTGCGCGAGGCGACGTCAAGATCGTCGCGATTGCCGTAACGGTGGCGCCCGATCAGCGGAGCAATCGTGCGCTTCATGTCCGCAGAAAGATCATCGTAGGCGGCCTGCTGGTTGGCAAAGCGTGTTGCACCGCCTGCGGCGGGCACGGTGATCGAATACAGCGTCGTGGCACGCGCGGGCACGGCGAGGTAGGAATAATCGGTATGGAAGTAGGTGCCTGCATCCTGCAAGCCGATGGGTGTGCCGCGATGCTTGACGTTTGAGAGGATCAGGATGTCGGCAATTTCCCGGTGATGAAACTGGTCGATCACATGGGGCTCGGGCCGGCCGAGGCGCGTGGCCCAGTGGTGAAACTGCGGTGCGGTGAGCTTCTGGCCGCGAATCACCAGAACATGGTGCTGTTTCCAGGCCTCCCACAAGGCGTTGAACATGGCATCGTCGAGTTGCGCGAGGTTGGCGTCGTGGGTCTCGACACCAAAACCGTCCGTCAGTTTTGCGAATTGCATGAGAGTCTTTGGTCGTGTGCCGCAGAGTGCGTCAAAGCTACTTCAACAACTCCGGCGCTACCAGGCGCGGCAGAATCAGCGGAATCTCGGGAAAGATGATGATCGCGCACAGCACAGCGAGCATCGGGATCAGCATGATCATGGTGTCTTTGAGCGCATAGCGCATCGGCACCTTCGCCACCGCGCACGAAATCATCAGGCACAGGCCGTAGGGCGGCGTCACCAGGCCAAACGCCAGCGAGACGATGCCGATGATGGCGAACGAGACCGGGTGCATGCCACAGGCCTGCGCCAGCGGCTGCATCACCGTGCCGACGATGATGATCGCGGGGATCGCATCGAGAAAGCAGCCGACCACCAGAAACGCGGCTGCAATCAAAAAGCCGGTGCCGGTGATGCCCAGCCCCAGCCCCTGCAGGTTGGACAGCAGCGCCTTGGGAATCTGGTAGTAGGCCATCAGCCAGCCAAACACTGAGGCGGTGCCGACGCAGAACAAGGCCACCGACGAGAGCTTGCCGGTTTCGACGATGCAGGCGTAGAGCTTGGACAGATTCATCTCGCGATAGTAAAAAATCGACAGTGCCGCGGCGTACAGCACAGCGATGGCGGCCGATTCGGTCGCCGTGAACCAGCCGAGCAGGATGCCGCCTACGATGATGAAGGGCGTGGTCAATGCCGGAATCGACACCAGTGCCGCCTTGAGGAACTCGACAAAGGTCGAGCGTGGGTACACCGGATAGTTGCGCTTGACCGCATAAGCGTGCACGGTGGCCATTTGGGCGAGGCCGATCAACAGTCCCGGGATCACCCCGGCCAGATACATCGCGCCGATCGAGGTCGAGATCACGCCGCCCCAGACGATCATCAGAATCGACGGTGGAATGATCACCGCCAACACCGCCGAGACGGCAGTGATGGCAATCGAGAACGACAGGTCGTAACCTTCCTTGACCTGCGCGTCGATGAACAGCTTGCCCTGGCTGGCGGCATCTGCCGTGGACGAGCCCGAAATGCCGGCAAAGAATACCGACAGCAGAATGTTGATTTGCGCCAGGCCACCGGGAAAATGCCCGACCATGGCCCGCGACAGGCGCATCAGCCGTTCGGTGATGCCGCCTACGTTCATCAGGTTGGCGGTAAGCAGGAAGAAGGGCACGGCGAGCAGGATGAACGAGTTGTAGGCCTTGAACATTTCGTTGAACATGCCCATCGGCGAGAGCCGGTCTTCGATCAGCAGCAGCGGCAGGGACGCCAGACCGAGCGCAAATGCCACCGGCACGCGTGCCACCAGCAGGGCAAAGAACGCACCGAACAGGACCAGTGCGGCCATGCCCGGCGTCAACGTGGCCGACATCATGCGAATTCTCCCGCTGCCAGGGCAACATTGCGGCGGTACAGGTCAAGGTCGCGCACAAAGGCTTCGACCAGGAACATCAACCAGCTGATGCCGGTGAGCGGCCAGGCAATGAAGATCAGCCACATCGGCAAGTCAGCCAGCTCCGAGGTCTGGTTCCAGCCGAATTTGGTGAACTCGATACCCCACCAGATCATCACACCGGTATAGGCCAGCACGAAAACATTGGAGACGATGCGCAGCAGGGCGTCGCGGCGCGGTGTCAGCTTGGGCCACACATCGACATCGAAGTGCAGGCGTTCGCGCAGGCCGATCGTGGCGCCGAGCATCACCATCCAGATGAAGCAAAAGCGCGACAGCTCCTCGGTCCAGATGTAGGCGGGAATCAGCGAGGTGAAGCGTGAAAAGATCTGGATCGACACCGGGACGATCAGGACGGCGACGGCGGTCGCCATCACCCAGGTCAGCACTTTTTGCCAGACGTTGAGAAATTTTGTCATAAAAACAGATTGACGCACTGCCCGGAGAGCCGCACGGATTGGACTTCTTCAAGGGAGGCCCGCCAGGAACCGCTGCTGGTGGGGTTCCTGGCGGGGGTGGTGATTGAAACTGCTATATCGGTGCCTTGTGGTGGCGCCGGAATTACTTGATCGCGTTGATCTTGGCGTAGATGCCGTCGGCACCAATTTCCTTGGCGTACGCGAGCATCACCGGGTCCACCAGCTTTTGCATCGCGGCGCGGTCGGCAAACGGAATCTGCTTCAACTTGCCGGCCTTTTCCATTGCGTCGAGCTTTTTCTGGTCTTCCGACGATTCGATCTGGCGGCCGTAGGCACCGGCTACCTTGCCGGCTTTGACGATGGCCGCCTGCAGGTCCTTGGGCAATTTGGCAAACGTCTTGCTCGAAAAGCAGATCGGCCGGATCGTGATGGCGTGCTGCGTCAAATTGATGTTGGGGGCGACTTCGGCGAACTTCATCGCTTCGACGCCAGCCGCCTCGTTCTCACCCGCTTCAAGTACCTTGTTCTGGATCGCGTTGTAGATCTCGTTATAGGCAATCACCGTCGGTGCCATGCCGACCGCACCGAAGGTACGACTCCAGATGGGTGCGCCTTGCACGCGCACTTTGAGGCCCTTGAGTTCGGCCAGGTTCTTCACCGGTTTGTTGGCGAAAATGTTGCGCACGCCGCCGCCGGCATAGCCAATCAGCATGACTTCGCCTTTTTGGGCGACTTCTTCGGCGATGGGCTTGAGCAAATCCTGGTCGAGCACCGCGTTCCAGTGCTTGAGGTCCCGGAACAAAAACGGCGCGTCAATGAAAGGCGCGGCCTTCGAAAATGTGGACATGTGCGCAGGGGAGACGATGGCGTAATCGACCGCCTTGCCCTGGTTCATGTAGGCAAAGTAATCCTTTTCCAGGCCAAGTTCGCTGTTCTTGTGCAGGACAAAATTGATCGGCTTGCCGTAATACTTTTTGACCAGATCCTGAAAGCGCACCAACGCGCGGTTGAACGCATGATCGTCGGCAAATTGCACGGCGCCGTGCAGCGTGATTGCGCCTTGGGCGTGGGCGCTGGAAGCCAGGCCACCGGTCAGGCTTCCAGCCAGTGCGGCACCGGCGGCGCCAAGCGTTTTTCTCCTGAGTTGATTCATGTTGTCTCCTTGTTTTGCCTGTGCGGCGTGGGTAAATGACGGCGGGATGGACGGGCGACAGCGGTGGATTCAATTCAAGCGGCCCGAACGCCTGGTGCCGGGCAATTGTATTGCAGGATGCATGGCATGGCACGCCAATCGGTCAAGTGGTCAGACCAATTTCGCCATCGGATGTCATCCGCGCGCGCCAGCTAGAAAAAGGAAAGCGCTACAGGAAACCGGCCAGGCAGGGCCCGCAACCCCGTTCCTGCCCTGTCGCTACGGATTGGCATGTACCTTGCTGAACGGAAGCGAGTCCGAATGTTGCTACAGTAGGGACTTGACACCATTCCAGTGCCTTCGCGCTGGATGAAGAACTTGACCAACCTTGATCGACACCAACATTGCCCGGATGAAGAACATCTTTGACGAAATGCTTGCCCCACGATTGGGCAATGCCGGTGGCGCAGCGGCAGGCGTGCGCACCCATTACGCACCCTACCAGGATTGGCTGGCGCAGATGCCTGCGGCCAGCATTGCGCAAAAGCGCGCTGAGGCCGATTCGGCGTTTCACCGGTACGGCATCACGTTTGCGGTGTATGGCGACGCTTCGGCCAATCCGGAAGGGACGGAGCGGCTGATCCCCTTCGACATCATTCCGCGCATTATTCCTGCCGCCGAGTGGGAAAAAATGGCGCGCGGCCTCAAGCAGCGTGTCAACGCGCTGAACATGTTCTTGCACGACGTGTATGGACAACAGCGCATCGTGCAAGCCGGGTTGATTCCGGCCGAACAGGTGTTTTGCAACGCCCAATACAGGCCCGAAATGCAGGGCCTTGCGGTGCGCAACAACATCTATGCCCATATTGCCGGCATCGACATCGTGCGCGCTGCGCAGCCGCAGCACTCAGCCGAAGAAGCCGACTACTACGTGCTTGAAGACAATCTGCGCGTGCCCTCCGGCGTGTCCTACATGCTCGAAAACCGGCGCATGATGATGCGCCTGTTCCCGGAGCTGTTCGGGCGCTACAAGGTGGCGCCGGTCGAACACTACCCCGATCTGCTGCTCGATACCCTGCGCCAGGTAGCGCCCGCCGGTGTCGATGACCCTACAGTGGTGCTGCTCACTCCCGGCGCC
>JANLTL010000433.1:0-10552 GCA_031362905.1 Burkholderiales bacterium
CGCGCCGGCGTGGCCCGGATCAATTGCGCGGTATACGGGTGGCGCGGCGCGGCGAACAGCTGCGCCACCGGCGCCGCTTCGACCACATGGCCGGCGTGCATCACCACAATCCGGTCGCAGTAGTCTGCCGCCAGGCCCAGGTCATGGGTGATGAACAGGGTCGCCATGCGCTGCTTGGCACTGCCCACAGCAGCCAGGCCCTTGATCAGGTCCATGATGCTGGCCTGGGTGGTGACGTCCAGGCCGGTGGTCGGCTCATCGGCCACCAGCAGCGCCGGCTTGCAGGCCAGCGCCAGCGCAATCATCACGCGCTGGCACATGCCGCCCGAGAGTTCGAACGGGTAGGCGTGGTAGCGCCGTTCCGGGTCGGGAATGTTGACTTCGCGCAGCGCCTCGATGGCGCGCCCCTTGAGTTCGATGCCGGGCACCGCAGCGTGGCGCTTTAGCACATCTTCGATCTGCCTGCCGACCTTGCGGATCGGGTTCAGGGCGGTGCGCGGGTTCTGGAAAATCATCGACACTTCACGCCCGCGAATGTCCGCCAGTTCGCTCTCCTTGGCTTGCAGCAAGTCGAGGCCGCCAAACACTGCCGACCCGCCGGTGACTCGGGCGGCACGATCCGAAATGCCGAGCAGCGCGTAGGACAGCACCGACTTGCCCGAACCACTTTCGCCCACCAGCCCGACGGTTTCGCCACGATGAATTGCGAGGTTGATATCAGCCAGTGCATGCACGGTGCCGGAGCGGGTGCGAAATTCGAGGCCAAAGTTGCGCACAGCGAGCAATGGCACCGGGGAGATTGCGGTGGCCTTGTCAGTGGCGGTGCTCATGCGCTCCATCCCTCATCGGCGATGCACGGCTTCATGGGATGGGTCATGTGCGCCGCCGCGGATCAATCATGTCGCGCAGGCCGTCGCCGAGCAGGTTGAAACAGAACACCGCCAGCATCAGCACCACGCCGGGGAAAAACGCCACCCACCACTCACCCGACACGATGTAGGTCGCGCCTTCAGCAACCATGATGCCCCACTCGGGGATGGGCGGGCGCACGCCGAGGCCGATGAAGGACAGCCCTGCCGCGTTGAGAATCGCCCAACCCATGTTGAGCGACACCTGCACCATGGCCGGCGGCAGGATGTTGGGGAAGATGTGGTGCGAGAGGATGCGCCAGTCGCTGTTGCCGGTCAGGCGCGCCGCTTCGACAAAACCGGCATTGCGGCGGATGTTGGCCTCGGCGCGCGCCACGCGAATGTAGAACGGCAGGTTGATGATGGCGGTGGCGTAGACGATGTTGGCGACCGAGTTGCCGAGGGCGGCGACGATGCCCATCGCCAGTACGAACAGCGGAAACGCCATGATGGTATCGGCCAGCCGGCTGATGATGCGGTCCCACCAGCCGCCGAAAAAGCCGGCGGCAAGGCCGAGCGCCATGCCGGTCACGAACGAGAGCGCCACCGCCGCAATCGCGATGCCGAAATCGAGGCGCGTCGCCACGATCACGCGCGAGAGGATGTCGCGCCCCACCGCATCGGTGCCGAACCAGTGCGCTGCCGACGGCGGCTGCATCGCGCGCGCGGTGTCGGTCGCCAGCGGGTCGTAAGGGGCGATCCACGGGCCGACCAGGGCCATCAACACGAAGAGCGTGAACAGCACAAAAGCAAACAGCGTGACCGGGTTTTCCCCGAGGACGTACTTGATGTGCTTGAAGGTGGCGGCGTCCATGGCGGCTCGGTTCGGGTGCAGGTTTGGGTGCGGGGTCGGACGCAGGTTCAGGCGTCGAGGGCCACGCGCGGATCGATCAGCGCGTAGGTCAGGTCAATCATCAGGTTGAGCAGCACGTAGAGCACGCCCATGGTGAGCACAAACCCCTGGATCGGCGCGTAGTCCGAGGCAGTGAGCGACTCGATCGCATACGAGCCGATGCCGGGCCAGGCGAACACCTTTTCGACCAGCACGTTGGAGCCAAGCAAAAACGAGAACACCATGCCAAGCGTGGTGACCACCGGCAACAGGGCATTGCGAAACGCGTAAGCCCACAGCACGGTCGAGCCCTTCAGGCCCGAGGCGCGCGCGGTGCGGATGAAGTCGCTCGACAGCACGCCGAGCATCGAAGCTCGCGTCATGCGCGCGAGGGGCGCGAGCACAAACAGCCCCATGGTGACGGCCGGCAGGATGATCTGCTTGAGCGAGGCCCAGAACAACGCGCCCTCCCCGGTCAGCAAACTGTCGATCAGATACATGCCGGTGATGGCGCGCGGCGCGCTGAACACCGGGTCGAGCCGGCCGATGGGCGAAGGCGACACGCCGAGCAAGAAATAAAAAATGTAGGACAGCAACAGGCCGGTGAAGAAGGTCGGCAACGACACGCCCGCGGTGGTGATGAGCCGGCACAACTGGTCGATCCACGAGCCCGGCCGCGTGGCAGCCAGCACGCCGAGCGGCAGCGCAATCACCACGGCAAACAGCAAACCGGCGAAGGTGAGTTCGATCGACGCCGGCAAACGCTGCACGATTTCGGTGACCACCGACTGCCCGGTCGAGAGCGATTGGCCAAAGTCGCCGCGTGACAGGTCTTTGAGATAGAGAAAGAACTGCTCAAGCAGGCTTTTGTTGAGCCCGAGCTTTTCGCGAATCTGCTCGACCGCCTCGACCGACGCGGCTTGCCCGGCGAAAAACGCCGCCGGGTCGCCGGGCAGCGCGCGCGTCAACAGAAAGGTGATGACGATCACGCCAATCAAATTGGGGATCGCCCCGACCAGACGCAACGCGATGGTTTTCAGCATGGCATGCCGCTACCAGCCTTGCCCACCAAGGCTTGCAGGCCACATGGCTTGGAGAATGGCTTGCATCAAGGCGCAGCGGCCGCGCATGTCAGTTTGCATTGATCAGGCTCACATGGGCCGCCACCACGCGCCAGCCTTGTGGCGTGCGCAACCAGGTCTGGCTCTGGCGACCGATCTTGCCGGGCACCGTTTCGCGCGCGAACAGGGTCATCGCGGTGGCGAAGTCGCGGCCGTAGGTGGTGATCACGGTGCGGTTGATGCTGCGCGCCAGGCCCACCGCCGGGCGCCCGGTGCGAAAGCCGCGAATTTCATCCTTGCCATACAGGTTCTCGCCGATGCCGTAGCGAATCGTTAAGGGTGAATCCATGAACAGTTCGTCGAGCACCGCGAGGTCATTCTCGTTCAAGGCCTTTTCGTAGCGCATGAACGCGATTTCCATTTCGGCCTTCGGCTCGGGTAGGTTGATTTCAGCCATGTCGATTCCTTCAGAGTTGTGCGAGCAGACTTTTTACACTGCCCTGCCGTTCGAGCTCCGCCGCCACGCGCAGCGCATGGGTCTCGCACCAGGGTGCGGCGATCAGTTGCACGCCGAGCGGCATTTTTCCCTCGCGCGCATTTGCCACCACGACCGGCACAGTCACCACCGGCAGGCCAATGAAAGAGATCGGCTGGGTGAGCAGCCCCATCGACGGCCGTGCCGGCACCTGCACGCCGTTGAGGTCAAAGGTCTCGGCGCCAATCGTTGTGGCGCTCACTGGCGTGGCCGCGGCGATGATGATGTCAGTGTCCGCAAATACTTTCATCACCTCGGCGTAAAACCAGCGCCGCAAGCGCTGCGCCTGTGCGTACCAAGCGGCCGGCGTCAAGGCATTGGCGATGAAGCGGTCGCGGATCAGCGGCTCGAAATCATCGGGCCGCGATTTCAGGTTGGCCAGGTGCAACTGACTGCCTTCGGTGGCAGTGATGACGAAGGCAGCGGCGCGCGCCCGCGCCGCTTCGGGCAACACCACATCACGCGACACCCCGAGGGCGCGCGTCACGATCTCGACCGCGGCGCGCGCGTCCGGCCCGGCATGCTCGAGAAAGTAGCCACCCGCACGCGCCAGCCGCAGATCCTTCATGCCGGCCGCCAGACACATCGACACCGGCTTGACCGGCTTCTTCGCTTGCGCGGGGTCACCGGCGTCCAGCCCTTGCAATGCTTCGTACACCGCAGCAAGATCGGCCACGCTGCGCGCAAACGGCCCGACATGATCGAGGCTGTGCACAAACGGAAACACACCGCGCCGCGACAGGCGGCCATAGGTCGGTTTGAGGCCGAAGATGCCATTGAGCGAGGCCGGCACGCGGATCGAGCCATTGGTGTCGGTGCCGAGCGTCAGCGGCACCATGCCGCTCGCCACCGCCGCGGCCGACCCGCCCGACGAACCACCGGCGATGCGCGTGGGGTCATGCGGATTGCGTGTGGCGCCGTAGTGGGTGTTCTCGGTGGTGAAGCCGAAGGCGTACTCATCCATGTTGAGCGCGCCGACCAGCACGCCGCCGGCAGCATGCATGCGCTCGACCAGGGCGCAATCAGCGGCGGCCGGTCGCAAGTCGCGATTGATTTTTGAGCCGGCCAGCGTGGTGATGCCTTCAATGTCAAACAGGTTCTTGACCGCGTAGGGCACACCGGCCAGCACCGGCAACGCTTCGCCGCGCGCACGGCGCGTGTCGATGGCGGCGGCCTCACGCAAGGCGCGTTCGCGCGTGACTTCGGTAAAGGCGTTGATCTTGCCGTCGCGGGCGGCGATGCACGCCAGCGCCGCCTCTGCCGCCGCCACCGCGGTAAGCGCGCCGCTCTTGACGGCGGCAGCAATGTCGAGTGCGGATTCGGGCAAAGCTTCGCTCATCATGGCTCCCAACGCGGACCGGGCTCGTCTGCCGGCCCGAGTGTGAACTCATTCACTGTCGCGGCGATCGCCGCGAGACGCTCGAAGTTAAGGATCACACCCGGCAGATGCGCCGGGGCAATCGGCAACTCCAGCGCTGCCGCTGCCGCCAATACATAGCGTTCGGTCTCGTCACTTGTCATGGCGATGCCCTGTATCAAACCTTATAGATCTGCCGGTAATCCGGCTCCAGATGGAACCAGTACATATAGCCCATCACGTTCTTTTGCATCGCCACATCCTGCAGCGGCTGGAACAGCGGAATGCGCGGCACCTCTTCATAAGCCAGCTTGAGCATCGCCTTGACCTCGCCGTCGTAGATCGCCTTGCTCTCGGCAAACCGGGCGTTGGTGATCATCTTGTCGAGCTTCTCGTTCTGGTAGCTCATGGTGTTGAACACCGCGTTCTGGCCGTGGTAACACCAGAAGAAGAAATACTCGGGGTAGTTGAGCCAGCCGCCGAAGCGGTTGATCACCATCGGCATGTCCTTCTTCAACAGCGCCGCACGCCAGTTGGCGCCCGGCACCTTGTTGATGGTGGCCTTGATGCCGATCGACGCCAGCGACTCCTGAATCAGAATCGCCATCGGCTCGGAAATGGTGCCGTTGCCGAGGTCAAACGAAATTGTGGTCTCGAAACCATTCGCCATGCCCGCTTCGGCCAGCAGCGCCTTGGCCTTGGCGATGTCGTTCTTGTAGGCGGTCGCTTGCGGCCAGGCAATGGTTTTCACATCGTTGGTCGCGGCGCCGTACATCTTGGCGCCGCGCCCGTACATGGCGGAGTCGTAGAGCTTGTCATACGGCACGGCATAGGCAATCGCCTGGCGCACCTTGGGGTTGTTGAACGGCGGCTTGCTGGTCAACATGCCCAGATACCAGATCGCATTCTCGATCGGCAGGGAGTTGACCTTGACATTGCCGCCCTCTTTGGCTACTTCCGAAAAATCCTTTGGTGGCAGCGTGTAAGTGATGTCGATGTCGCCCTTGACCAGCAACGCGCGGCGGTTGCCGGCGTTGGGCACATCGCGCTGGATCACGCGCTTGAGTTTGGGCAGCGGGCCGTTCTTCCAGTCGTCATTGCGCGTGTAGATGATTTCCTGGCCAGGCTTCCACGACTCGACCTTGAAGGCGCCGCCGCCGGCGGTGTTGTTGCGCGTCCAGTTCAGGCCCCAGGGATCAGCCGCAGTAGCGTTCTTCTTGACCAGCTCCGAATTGAAGACCGATGGCACCGGCACCGCCATGTCGTTCATGGCCAGCTTGTCGCGGCGCAGGAAGTCGACGCGGAAGGTGTGGTCGTCGACCACCACAAACTGCTTCGGGTCTTCGAGCGAACCGGCCTTCATCTGGAAGGTCGGGAAACCGCCCACCGTGACGGCGCGGTCGAACGACCATTTAACGTCTTTGGCGGTGACCGGCGTGCCGTCGTGAAACTTGGCATTCTTGCGCAGCTTGAAGGTGACCGAGTTGCCGTCCTTGGCAATCGCCCACGACTCCGCGAGCTCGGGTTCGAGCTTGGTGTAGTCGTACATCACCTGGCCGTCGGGCAGGGTCTTCTTGCCGAAAGTCATCAAGCGGTCGTAGCACATCCACGACACGGCATAGCTCGGGCGATTGGCGCCAAGGGTGTGGATGTCGAGAGAATTGGGGCCGAATTCGTTGGCCGCCACCAGCACGTCCTTGGGGCGGGCCTGGGCGAACGCTTCGAGCGGCAGCGCCACCAGCGTGGACGAGACCGCGGCAGCGGTGCCGGTTTGTAAAAATTCACGACGTTTCATGCTGACCTCCGGAGAAAATGACGTTGAGAGAGATGCGTTTCATGCTTTCTTCTTGCTTAGCCTTTCGTCTTGCTTGCCAGGAAATTTTTCCAGCCGCCAAATGCCGAGATGTCTTGCGCGCCATCAATGCCGCAGGGCTCGCAAATGAAACCCTTGACCCAGGTGCCGTATTCGAGCTCGAGGTTGCCGATGCCGAGCGGTGCGGGCACTTCGGCGACGAACTCGCCAAAGCGGTTGAGCGGCATGTCCCACAGCTCCATTGCAATCGCTGTGCCAGCGCCGGTCCCAGCGCCGGTGCTGCCGACGGAAACGCGCGCCAGCCCCGGCTTCGGTGGCACCGTGCCGGGCAGTGCATAGAGCCGGTAAGCGCTCGACGTCTGCGTCGCCGCTACCAGCCGCGCCCCGCGCTGCGTGAGCTGATGGTTGAGCGGCATGCCGCTCAGGTGGGCGCCGACTACCGCGATCCGGATCAGGCCGGAAGCAGGAGAATGGCTTCCAGAGCCACTCTTGGCGCCATCATCGGGGAACGGCAGGCCCGTCGCGCCCAGCGGCAAGCGCGTATCGGCCTGCCAGCGCGCGCCATAGGCGCACAGCGCATGGTCGCTCCAGGCCGGTGCAATCAGCGTCACGCCACTGGGCAGGCCATCGCCACGCAGCGCCGCGGGCAGGGCAAGCGCCGTGTAGTCGAGCAGGTTGACGAAATTGGTGTAGACGCCGAAGTCGCTGTTCTTCTGCACCGGGTCGGCCAGCATTTGCGCGATGGTGTAGATGGTCGGTGATGTCGGCACCAGCATGACGTCGATGCCGCGCCAGACCGGCTCGGTGACGCGGCGCAACTCTTCGAGGCGGTACATCGCCTTGAACGTGGCGGTGGCGTCAAACTGTTTTGCCTTGGCGATCACGCCGCGCACTACCGGGTGGATCACCTCGGGCCGCGTGTCGAACAGCGTATCGATGGCGGCGTAGCGCTCGGCCACCCAGGGGCCGTCGTAGAGCAGGCGCGCCACCTCGAGAAACGGCGCAAGGTCAAACGGCGTGATCGTGGCGCCGAGCAATGCCGCGCGACCGACGGCGGCATCGAATGCTTTCTGCGCTTCCGCGTCGCCAAAGAATTCAGGCTGCGCCGGAATACCGATGCGCAAGGGGATGGGCAGCAACGCTGCCTGCGCGCCGGCCTGGCGCGAGTAAATGTCTGCCGCATCAAAACCCGCCGCCGCCTGGTAGACCGCGCCCGCGTCGTCGCAGGTGAGCGCGAAAATCGACACACAGTCGAGCGAGCGGCAGGCCGGCACCACGCCTTGCGTCGAGAGCGCACCCTTGGTCGGTTTGAGGCCGACGATGTTGTTGAACCCGGCCGGCACGCGGCCCGACCCTGCCGTGTCGGTGCCAAGCGAAAAACTCACCAGCCCGCGCGCCACCACCGACGCCGAACCGGAACTCGACCCCCCCGATACATAAGCCGGGTTGAAGCTGTTGGGCACCGCGCCGTAGGGCGAGCGCGTGCCATTGAGGCCCGTGGCAAATTGATCGAGGTTGGTCTTGCCGATGCAAATGGCACCGGCATCGAGCAGGCGCTGCACCACGGTGGCGTGGCGCGTGGGCGTGTAGGCGAACTCGGGGCATCCGGCCGTGGTCGGCTGGCCGGCAAAATCGATGTTGTCCTTGATCGCGAACGGGATGCCATAGAGCGGGAAGCGCGACCAGTCGCGGCCCGAGGCGGCAAACCGTGTGGCGAGCGACGCCAGCTGGGCATCAAGCGTCGCCGCGTCAAAACGCAGGATCCAGGCGACGTCAGCGGCCCCGCCTGCCGGCGCGCTGCACGCCGCCACCTTGCCGATCAGGCCGGCGGGTTCGACTGCAGCGGCGCGGTAAGCGGCCAGCAGGGCGGGAATCAACAGCGAGGGCAAAGGGTTCACGAGCGGGCTCACGAGTTTTGGCGCACCAACATGTATACAAGTTAGTGTGCAGCAAACACTATGCCAATCAGGCCCTCTCGCGCGCACCTCTGGCAAGTGGCTGAATCAAAACAACATTCATGCGCGCCCTGGAATCTACATGGTGCACCTGCCGGCACCCGAACGGTGCATCCACGGCCGGGTGTGCGCAACCCACTGCAAGGCCCCGGGCTCACCCGCTCCGGCTGCGCCTTTGCCATCGGCCCCGTGGAAACCCGCAGCCACAGCGCCGCCCTGGCTGCCCTCAGGCAGGCCCGCTAGAAATGGCGGGGCTTTTTCTTTTTGATGGATTGCAGTTCTGTGATCACGCCCCTGCAACCCAGTTCTCCGTGTGCAGGCCTGGGTAGTCCTTGAGGTCAGCTTCGTTGTTGGTGACGAGGACCAAACCGCAACTCACCGCGTGGCCTGCAATCAAGCGATCCAGCGCATCGCGCTTGCGGTCGCGCACGGCGGCGCGCAGCACCCCATAGGCAGCGCCGGCCGGCGCATCGAATGGCAACACGGGAATGTCGTCAACCAAACCCCGCAAGGCCTGCTCCGCTTCTGCGCGAACCGGCGCCGGGCAGCGCTCGACGCCATAACGCAACTCCGCATACGTCACTGCGGACATCACCACATCGCCCTGGAGCAGTTCACCAAAACGGTTTGCCACCGCCACCGGGTGGTGCTGGATCAGATGGATACAGATGTTGGTATCGAGCATGTACCGCATGGCTGTTTTACCAGTTGCGTTCGCGCTCTTCGTTCGGCTCGCGGCCCTCGGCCATGAATTCACGCGGGAACGCCGCAAACTTGTCCATCACCCTGGCCAGCCCGCCAGCCTTGGCCGCGCGAATCATCAGGGTATTGCCGACGCGTTCAATTTCCACCGCGCCCGCAGCCTCGATGACCCCTAGCTCACGGGGGATGCGCACAGCGATGGAGTTTCCCGATTTGAAGGCTCGACCCAGCATGACACTCTCCGTTGTATATACGTATATACTATAACAGAAAGTCGTCGGAAGTGAACAAGTTACGATAGAAATTGCAGCCGTTCGGCCGCGCGACTAGGCAGACTATATTTAATGTAATTTCTCATACAATTTATTCAACTAATTGATTTTAATAAATTGTCGTTATAAACGTGAAAATTGAAAATCGCACGGCCAATTGAGCCGATGACTATCGCACGTCAACAAAACATGTCGCCATTTTCGTGTTTTTGCGACATGTTTTCCGAACATGTCGTCGCAATCGACATGTCACCTGCAACCAGCCGGGCAGACCAACCCGCCCCCTGAACGCGATCCAATTCCCTCGAATTCGAGGGAATTAAACCCGGGGTAGCCCTGGCAACGGCAAGCACGAACGGCTCCTTCTGACCGGGCTGGCGCTGCGCGGCATCGAAGCGCGATTGGCGAGCCCTGCTGCGTAGCGGCAAATTTGAATAAGGTAAGATCAATTTCATCCCTGCAAGCTTGGCACGAAGCGCCCAGGGCTTCGCAATAGCGCCCCGGGCGCAGCCGCAACACCAAGGATGGAGCAATGCCACAAACCGACACCCATGACGCCAAACCGATTTCCTGGCTGCGCCTCGCCCTGCCCTCGACCTACGCCCCCGCGATCCGCGCCCTGCAGGAAGACACCTTCAAGCGCCTCGGCTACATCCGCAACTTCCTGAAACTGCCGTTCGAGCCCGAGCGCCTGGCGCTGTACCAGGGCTACCTCGACCGGCTGATGCGCAGCAACGATGCGCAGTTGCCGCCGCTGGAGCGCGAGTTGCTCGCGCTGGTGGCGAGCGTCGAGAACCGCTGCGAGGTGTGCATCATCTCGCACGCGAGCGCGGTGCAGAAGCATGGCCTTGACCGCTCCGTGGTCGAGTCCATCACCATGGGCTGGCGCCGCGCCGAGCTTTCGCCGCGCCACTTTGCGCTCGCCGAATTCGCCTGGAAGCTCACGGTGCACCCGGCCGATGCCGACGAGAGTTTAATCAACGGCCTGCGCGCCGCAGGGCTCACCGAAGAGCAGGTGTTCGAGGCGGCGCAGATCGTCGCCATCTACAACTCGAACAACCGCCTCAACAACGTGATCGGCCTGCGCGTCAACCCGGAAGCGCGCGCCGGGTATCGC
>JANLTL010000446.1:0-5343 GCA_031362905.1 Burkholderiales bacterium
TAGCACGGCGCGGCTACATCGCCGACGATGCACAGTTGGCGGCCGTGACGCGCATGCAGGAGCTGTACGACGAGTGGGTGGGCTACAAGGCAAGGCGCAACAATGCGCTCAAGAAGGTGTTCATCAAGCCCGAGCTGCCGCGCGGCGTGTATCTGTGGGGCGGTGTGGGTCGCGGCAAGAGCTTCTTGATGGACAGTTTTTACCTGTGCGTGCCGCTGGTGAAAAAGCGCCGCGTGCATTTTCACCATTTCATGCGCGACGTGCATCAGGCGCTCGACGAACTCAAGGGCACCGAAGACCCACTCAAACAGGTCGCGCTCGACATCGCCGGCAACTACCGCCTGATCTGCTTCGACGAGTTTCACGTCAACGACATCGCCGATGCGATGATCCTCGCACGTCTGCTGGACTATCTCTTCGACAACCGCGTCATGCTATGCATGACCTCCAACTATCACCCCGACCTGCTGTTCAAGGACGGTCTGCAGCGCGCGCAGTTCATCCCCGCGATTGACCTTATCAAGGAGCGTCTCGATGTGATCAACGTCGATGCCGGAGTAGACTACCGTCGCCGTGCACTGGAAACAGCCAAGGTGTTTCACACGCCGATTACGCCGGAGACCAGCAGTGCGCTTGCAGCCGAGTTTGAACGCATCGCCGAGGTTGAGGAGGAAACACAAGCGCTCGATGTTGAAGGCCGCGAGATTCCCTACATTCGCCGTGCCGGCGGTATCGTCTGGTTCGACTTCACCCAGATCTGTGGTGGCCCTCGCTCGTATACCGACTACGTTGATTTGACCAAACGCTTTCACACCATCATGGTCGCCAACATCCCGGCGATGGGGCCGCGCCAGGCGGCCGAGTCGCGCCGCTTTACCTGGCTGATCGATGTGATGTACGACGCGCGCGTAAAAATGATTTTGTCGGCCGAAGTGCCGGCCGAATCGCTTTACACCTCTGGCGTGCTGGTCAACGAGTTTGCGCGCACCGTCAGCCGCATCGAGGAAATGCAGACCCTCGCTTACCTCGCGCTGCCGCGTCTCGAACAACACGGGTTTCGCTGATGGAGCACGGTAACGCCTTCATGGTGCAGGGGATCATCTTCCTCGGGGCGGCGGTGCTTGCCGTCGTGATTTCCTATCGCTTGGGTCTGGGCTCGGTGGCAGGTTACCTACTTGCCGGCATTGCTATCGGGCCGGCAGGCTTTAAGTTGATTGGCCAGATTGAAGACGTGCGGCGTTTCGCCGAACTCGGCGTCGTGTTCCTACTGTTCGTGATTGGCCTCGAACTCGAACCCAAGCGATTGTGGAACATGCGCGTGCGCCTGCTCAGTCTCGGACTGGGCCAGGTTCTCGGGTCGATCGCCCTCATCACACTCGCTGCCTGGGCGCTGGGAATTGATTTCAACACCGGCATCGTCGCCGGCATGGCGCTGGCGCTCTCGTCGACCGCGCTCGCTCTGCAACCGTTGACTGAGCGCGGCGCAATGCACACGCAGGGTGGGCAGTCGACATTTTCGATTCTCCTGTTCCAGGATATTGCGGTCATCCCCATGCTCGCATTGTTGCCGCTATTGGGCACGGTCGCCCTGCAAGGAGCCGCCACCGGAGCGCCCGCCACCCACAGTTTCGGCTTCGCCATCGGCGTGATCGCCGCCACCCTGCTGGGAGGCCACTTCCTGGTACGCCCGGTGTTCCGTCACATTGCGCGCACCCGTCAGCGCGAAATCTTCACCGCGTTTGCGTTGTTGCTGGTATTGGGAATCGCCTTCGGCTTCGAGATGGCCGGCCTGTCGATGGCACTCGGCACTTTTCTCGCAGGCGTTCTGCTTGCCGAGTCGGAATACCGCCACGAAATCGAAGCCGCGATCGAACCTTTCAAGGGTTTGCTTCTCGGTTTGTTTTTTATCTCGGTGGGCATGAGTGTGGATTTCTCGCTGCTGAGGTCACAGCCGCTGGTCATTGCCGGATTGATCGCAGGTATGTTTGTTTTGAAAGGCACCGTGCTTTGGATCATCGCCAAAGTGGCGCGCATTCCTGCGGGCGAGCGTCCCTTGTTCATTATGCTCCTCGCGCAGGGTGGCGAATTTGCCTTTGTGTTGCTCGGCCTTGGTGTCGAGCGCAATGCCCTGCCGGTGGATGCAGCACGTGCGCTCACGCTCGCGGTGGCACTGTCGATGCTGACCACGCCCTTCATATTGCTTGCCTACGACCGTTGGTTTGCACCGCGCCTTGCGCGCATGGATGCGCCCACCGAACAGGACGCGCCGGAGAAAGGACAAGTCATCGTCGCCGGACTTGGGAGGGTCGGGCAAGTGGTGGCGCGCTTGCTTCACGCGAGCGGTATTGAACCCACCATTCTGGACGATGATCCGGATCACGTCGAGCAATCACGGCGTTTTGGTTTTAGAGTGTTTTATGGCGACGCAACGCGTCTTGACTTGCTCGAAGCGGCCGGCGCCGCGTCGGCAAGCCTGATCGTGCTAGCGCTCGATGATGCGGATGCGACCACCCAGCTGGCACAAACCGTGCGCAAGCATTTCCCGGAGCTGCGCATCGTCGCGCGCGCCCGTGACATGCGCCACATGTTTGCGCTGCGCGATCTGGGTGTCGAATTTATCGAGCGGGAAACCTTCTTGTCAGCGCTTGCACTGGGCGAGAGTGTGCTCACCGCAGCCACCGGGGACGCGCGCCAGGCGCAGCGCTCGGTGCGCCAATTTGCCGAGCATGACCTTGAAGTCGTGACCAAGCTCTACGATGTCCACAAGAGCGACCCGGACGCACATGTGCTGGCCTCAAACGAACTGCGCGACCAGTTTGCCCGCACCCTGCGCGAAGATGCAGACGCTACCCGCACGGTGCGGGCGGATGAGTCAAAACCATAGCCAAACCATGCATGCGGCTACAACCCTTGGTGGGTGCGGTTCTTCGGGACAACTTCGCCAGGCAGGGCATGGATATTCAATGCGCGCGCGGTAGGAGTGACGAAAAGCGTTGGTGGCAGCGGCTGGCCCGGCGTGCGCAGTCAAAAGCTCCGGCGCCGACAGCGTTCAGAGCTGTATCAATCAACAATGAACAACTTCGCGCCCACCGCGGTAGACGATCGATGTGGCTCGGCGTTGTCCGCCACCTGATAGCTCATGCCGGGCATGAGGACAAAGGTGCGCCCGTCGTCAAGCTCGGTATGCAGTTCGCCTTCAAGGCACAGAAGGATGTGCCCCTTCACGCACCAGTGATCGGCCAGATACCCCGGAGAGTACTCGACCATGCGCACACGAATCGCGCCGAACTGCTGTGTGCGCCAGGTCGCCATGCCGCGCTCACCTTTGTGCTCTGTAGCGGCGATGTTTGACCAGTCTGTGGTGCCAAAGGGAATTGAGGAGATTTGCATGGTTGTTGATCCTTAACGCCGCTCTGCCAAGATCATGCCTGCCGCTTTCTCAGCAATCATCATGGTCGGCGCGGCGGTATTACCCGAAGTAATCGTAGGCATCACGGAAGCATCCACTACGCGCAAACCTTGCAGGCCACGCACGCGCAACTGCGCATCGACCACAGCTGACTCGTCTAGCGCATGTCCCATCTTGCAGGTGCCCACTGGATGAAAAATCGTCGTGCCGATATTGCCGGCGGCGATGGCGAGTTCTTCGTCGCTTTGAAATTGCGGGCCGGGAAGAAACTCATCGGGTGAGTAGGGTGCCAGCGCGGGCATGGCGGCGATGCGGCGCGAGAGCCTGAGCGAATCTGCAGCGACCTTGCGGTCTTCCGGCGTCGAGAGGTAGGCGCAGTGAATTTCGGGTTTGTCTTCATGGCGAGCGCTTTGAATGCGTACATGGCCGCGTGAAGTCGGCCGCAGGTTGGCGACGGAGGCTGTGAAGGCAGGGAAGGGGTGCAGCGGGTCGCCGAACTTGTCCAATGAGAGCGGTTGCACGTGATATTCGAGATTGGGTGTGATGTGTTCGCTCGATGAGCGTGTGAAGATGCCCAGTTGCGACGGCGCCATCGTCAGCGGCCCAGTTCGTTTGAAGGCGTACTCCAGCCCCATCTTCGCTTTGCCCCACAGACTATTGGCCATGGTGTTGAGGGTTTGGATGCCTTGCACTTTGTAAGCCATGCGCAGTTGCAGATGGTCTTGCAGGTTCGCGCCGACGCCTTCGAGCGCATGCACCACTGGTATCTGGTGTTGCTGCAACAGTGCAGCGGGGCCGACGCCGGAGAGTTGCAGCAGTTGTGGTGTGTTGATCGATCCTGCGCACAGAATGGTTTCGGCGCGTGCCAGCGCCTGCCATTGCCGCGTGCCACCACCCTCCCTGCTCAACATTTCGGCGCCGGTACAGCGCTTGCCTTCAAACAACAATTTGACGGCCTGCGAGTGCCGCACGATGCGCAGATTTGGTCGCAGCTGTTCGATGTCGCGCAAAAACGCTTTGCCCGCGTGCCAGCGCACGCCCGCCTTCTGCGTTACCTGAAATTTGCTGGTGCCTTCGTTGTTGCCGCAATTGAAGTCATCGGTTTTGGGGATGCCGGCCTGATTCGCTGCTTCGGCAAAGCGGTCGAGAATCTCCCACGACAGACGCTGCTCTTCAACGCGCAGTTCACCACCTGCACCGTGAAACTCGCTGGCGCCGCGATAGTGATCTTCGTGTGCGCGAAAGTGCGGCAATACGCTGTTCCAGCTCCATGAGGAGTCACCGGTGAGCTGCGCCCATTCGTCGTAGTCGCGCGCCTGGCCGCGCATGTAGACCATGGCGTTGATCAGCGAGCAGCCACCCAGCCCGAGCCCGCGCGCATAGTGAATGTCGCGGCCGTTGAGACCCGGGTCTTTGCTGGTGCGGTACATCCAGTCGGTGCGCGGATTACCAATGCAGTAGAGGTAACCGACCGGGATGTGGATCCAGATCCAGTCGTCTTTGCCGCCCGCCTCGACCAGCAAGACTGTGTGCGCAGAGTCCTTGGAGAGACGGTTGGCCAGCACGCAGCCGGCGCTGCCGCCGCCAATAATGATGGTGTCGTAGGTTTCGGTATGCATCACGGAATTGTAGAGTGGGGCGCGGCAATCCGAACCGCGCTCCGGGTTACAACTTTTTACCACTTGGACAGGGGTGAAACCGTATCATGCGTCAACTCCTGTTTCGCCACGCCGTTAACCGGTCATCATGAAACGCTCTCCCTTCATTCTTTGCCTGAGTTTGCTCCTTGCCTCGCAAATGGTGTGGGCGCAACCGCGCCAGGGCGGGCCGGGTGGCCAGGGAGGCCAAGGCGCGCACGGTGGCCAAGGCGGTGGACGCCATTTTGAGGAGCGCCGGGCCGAACGCCAGCAGCAACGCCGCGAACCGATTGGGCG
>JANLTL010000448.1:0-1772 GCA_031362905.1 Burkholderiales bacterium
AACGCGTGTCCTGGCCGGGCCGGACGCCTGCCGGCCCGCTTTTTATTCTGGCGGCAGATGCAGGTCGGCGGGCGTATCGATATCGCGTAATACGCCCGCGTCATCAACATCCACCAGGGTCATCAAGGCGGCGTCGAGCTTGATGATCGCACGCGCGCCGGCATCGCCTTGCAGAGCGAGCAATTGGTCGCGATAGCGCGCCGCCAACCCCACCGGGTGCCCGCGCTCACCACGATACGCCGGGGCCACCAGGGCCGCGCCACTTTGCAATGCGCGCGCCACGGCACGTATGGATTGCGGTGCGATGAAAGGCATATCGGCCAGTGCCACCACGTAGCCGCCGGTATCAGGCGGCACCCGCGCGACGACATCCGCGAGCGTGCCGCCCATGCCCTCGGGCGCTCGGGCGCATTCGATCACCGTGAAGCCATGCTCGGAAAGCGTTGGTACACAAGGGCTGCCGGGCCGAACTGCGACCACAATGTCTCCCAGGGCGGCGCGCATGGCGAGAGCACTCTTCAACACCATCGGCACACCTTCGATGGCATGCATCAGCTTGAAGCCACCAAAGCGCGACGATGAGCCTGCGGCGAGCAGCACGCCCGCCACCGGCCCCGCGAGCGCGGTCGGGCGCAAGTCAGTCGAGGCAGCAGCCACTCAACAACGAAATGGGGTCAGACCCCATTGTTTGTGTTGGCCCCGCGCGGCAATTGCGGAAACAGCCGGCGCTCTTGCGCGGCACAACAGCCACTCTTCGCCGGTTACGCCAACCCAAATTAAAAGGGGTCTGACCCCTTTTAATTTGACCCCTTTTAATTCGTGGCGCATGCTTCGAAATTACCAATCGCTTTGTCCGACACTTTGTCGAGTGGAAATTTGTTCTTGACGGCGGTCACTTCGGCCAGGATCGAGATCGCAATCTCGGGCGGCGTGCGGCTGCCGATGCGCAATCCGATCGGGCCATGCAGGCGGTTGATCTCGGCCTCGGACAGATCGAACTCTTTCAAGCGCTCCTTGCGTTTCGCGGTGTTGACGCGGCTGCCCAGTGCACCGACGTAGAACGCCGGTGATTTGAGCGCCTCCATCAGCGCCATGTCGTCGAGTTTGGGGTCGTGTGTGACAGCGACCACGGCGCTGTGCGCATCGAGATTGAGGGCCAGCACCACATCGTCCGGCATGCCCGTGACCAGCTCTACATTGGGCACGTTCCAGTCAGCACGGTATTCCTCGCGCGGATCGCACACGATGACGAGATAGTCCAGTGCCTGCGCCATCTCGGCAAGATAGCGCGACAGTTGCCCGGCGCCAATGATCAGCATGCGCCATAGCGGGCCATAGATGACTTTGAGCGTGACCCCATCGAACGCAGTCTTGTCGGCACGCGAAGCACCACTGATGCTGACGGCACCAGTCTGCAGATTCACGGTGCGCTGTGCCAGTTCGTGACGCGCAGCGCGCGCCAGAATATCTTCGACCCAGGCAGTCTCATTGACGGGCTCCTGCACGAGCCTGAGTGCGCCACCGCAGGGCAGGCCGAAACGTGCCGCCTCTTCAGTGGTCACTCCGTAGGACACCATTTGCGGTTTGTCGAGCAAAGGCGCGTTGCGGCAACGCTCGATCAGGTCATCCTCAACACAGCCACCCGAAACGCTGCCGACGATCTGCCCATCACTGCGAATCGCCAGCAGCGCACCGGGCGGGCGCGGCGCGCTGCCCCAGGTTTCGACCACGGTGACGAGGTTGACAGTTTGCCCGGCGCGGCGCCACGCGAG
>JANLTL010000456.1:0-2835 GCA_031362905.1 Burkholderiales bacterium
CTACCGGGTGTTTTTGATCGCGTTCAGCGCGGCGATGATCGGCGCGCTGTGGTTTGGCATTGAGCGCACCATCTGGGGCGCGATGGTGCGTGCTGCGGTGGACAATCGTGCGATGGCGCAGTCGATCGGCATCAATACCAAACGCCTGTTCACGATCACCTTCGCCATCGGCAGTGGCCTCGCCGGCCTGGGAGGCGCTCTGGGAGCCGATATCGTGGCGATTCAGCCGACCTATCCGTTCGAGCAACTGGTCTACTTTTTGATCGTGGTGTCGGTCGGTGGCCTCGGCAGTCTGCGCGGGCCGTTTGTTGCGGCCTTGTTGATCGGCATTACCGATACCGCGTGTAAATACTGGCTGCCGCAGTTTGGCGCGTTCTTCATTTATGTCGCGACGATTGGCTTGCTGTTGTGGCGGCCAATGGGTTTATTTGGGCGTAGAGCATGAAACATCCCGTTGGCTATAACGCCAACCCGCGCATCCGCTGGACCGAATGGCTGCCGTGGGTGCTGGCCGTCATCGTGTTCTTTGCGCTACCCGACTATTTGTCGATGGGGGCGCGCGTGCTCACCTATATTCTGTTCGCGCTCTCGCTTGATCTGATCCTCGGTTACGCCGGCATCATCACCCTGGGTCATGCGGCATTTTTCGGCCTGGGCGCTTATGTGACCGGCATCATCTCGGTCAAGCTCGGCGTCACCGATCCGTTTTTGCAGATCCTGGCGAGCGCGTTTGCGGCGGGCCTGCTTGGGCTTTTGACTGGTGCGGTGATCATGCGCATGCATGGCCTCACGCAACTGATGCTGACCCTCGCAGTGGCGGCCCTGTGCCTGGAGATCGCCAACAAGGCGACCCATCTGACCGGCGGCGCCGATGGCCTCGCGGGCGTGGTGGTCGCGCCGATTCTCGGCATGTTCAAATTTGACCTTTACGGCAAGACTGCTTACTGGTGGTGCCTTGCGTTGCTGTTCTTGTGCTGGTGGCTGGTGCGGCGCATGATTTACTCGCCGTTCGGGGCGAGCCTTGCCGGCATTCGGGAAAACCGTGTGCGCATGGAAGCAATCGGCGCGCCAGTGACCACACGCCTCGTCATCGTCTACACCGTGTCTGCCGTGATGGCGGGTATTGCCGGGGCGCTGTTGACGCAAACCAATCAGGTTGTCGGCCTCAACGTGTTGGGGTTCGAGCCCTCTGGCGAGTTGATGGTGATGCTGATCCTCGGCGGTGTGGGGCGTTTGTACGGCGCCTTTGTCGGGCCGATCGTGTTTTTGATTGCGCAGGATTATCTGGCCAAGCAGTTTCCCGAATACTGGTTCTTCGGCATTGGTCTGTTGCTGGTGGTGGTGGTGCTGTTCGCGCGCGGCGGCATCCTGGGCATCTGCGATGGATTGCTGGCCAAAGTACGGGGCAAGGCATGAGCGCCGTCCTGCAAACGTCCAAGCTGTGCAAGAGCTTCGGCGCGCTCACCGTGGCAGCCGATATCGATTTCGCCCTTGAACCCGGCGCCCGCCATGCGCTGATCGGCCCCAACGGCGCGGGCAAGACCACCTTCATCAATTTGCTCACCGGCCGTCTCGAGCCCACCTCCGGCAGCGTCATGCTCGGCGGCGAGGATGTGTCAGCCTTGTCTTCTGCACAGCGGGTCAAGCGCGGCCTCGGGCGCACCTTCCAGATCAATACGCTGTTTGGCAACATGAGCGTGCTTGACAACGTGGCCCTTGGGGTTGCCGAGCGGCGCGGTGGTGTGAATCAGTGGTGGCGGCCCGCAAGCGCTGACAAGGCAGTGCGCGATGAGGCGCTCGAACTGCTGGCTTCACTTGGCATTGCCGATGATGCGGCGCTGCGCGTGCTCGATTTGCCCTATGGCAAACAGCGTTTGGTCGAAATCACGATTGCACTCGGCCTGCGCCCCAAGGTGCTGCTGCTCGATGAACCGGCCGCGGGTGTGCCAAAGGCCGAGTCTGAACGCATTCTCGAAGCGCTGGGGCGCCTGCCCGCCGAGATCGCCATCCTGATCATCGAGCACGACATGGACCTGGTGTTCCGCTTTGCCGAGCGCATCACGGTGCTGGTGCAGGGGGAGGTGCTATGCGAAGGTACGCCGCACGAAATTGAAAACGATGTGCGCGTGCGCGAGGTGTACTTGGGAGAGGCGCATGTCTGACGCCGCTACCACCACTACCCCGGCCCTGAAAATCGACGCCCTGCGCACCGGCTACGGCCCCACAATCGTGCTCGAAGACGTGAGCGTCAGCTTGCCTGAGCGCGGTGCGCTGGCGGTGCTGGGCCGCAACGGTGTTGGCAAGACCACGCTGCTCGCCAGCATCATGGGCCACAGCACCTTTCATGGCGGCAGCATTGCGTTTCGCGGCAAGCCGATTCACGCCCTGCCGGTGCACGAGCGCGCGCGTCTCGGCATCGGCTATGTGCCACAGACGCGCGATGTGTTTCCGTCGCTCACGGTAGAAGAAAACCTTGCGGTCGCCGCGCGCCCCGGGCGCTGGCCGATGGCACGGGTCTATGACTTGTTTCCCCGCCTGGCCGAACGGCGCAGTCACATGGGCAACCAGATCTCCGGCGGCGAGCAGCAGATGCTCTCGATCGGCCGCGCCCTGATGGGTGATCCGGCTCTACTGCTCCTCGACGAGCCGCTCGAGGGCCTGGCACCGATCATCGTGCAATCGCTGCTGCAAAGCATCGCGCGCCTGATCCGTGAAGAAGCGCTCACGGTGATCCTGGTGGAACAATCAGCCAAGCTCGCCCTCGAAGTCACGCAAACCGCGCTGGTGCTCAATCGCGGGCGCATCGCCTATGCGGGCCAGAGCGCTGCGCTGTTG
>JANLTL010000497.1:0-6032 GCA_031362905.1 Burkholderiales bacterium
GCTGCACAGTCGAGCGGGTGCGCGGTCGCGGTCGGCGACCCTGTAGCCGGCGCCATTTTTTTTGCCAGCTCGGTCAGGCCAATCGATTTGCCGCCGCCGGAAAACACGCCTTTGGCATAGGCCGCTTCACCGACGCCCAGCACCTGCGCTGCAAGTGGCTTGCCCTTGTCAATCAAGGCCCGCGCGAGCAGGGTAAAGGAACTGCCCTGTCCGGCCGCAGTACGTGATCCACCGGTGCCATTGCCCACCATCGCAAATTGGGGATCGCTGGCGCGATATTGGATGGTGTCGCCCGGTATGCCGAGCACGCCCGCAAAGATCGATACAAAGGTGGTCTCGTGACCCTGCCCCGAACCGCCGGCCATGCAATAGATCGTGATCGTTCCGTCGGCCGACACGCGTGCCGCAGTCTGGTCCTTCGGCGCCGCCCCGGCTGCTGCCGCCTCGATGTAGGACGCCAGGCCGATCCCGCGCAACTTGCCCTGCTTGTGACTCGCCAAGCGGCGGGCTGGAAACCCGCTCCAGTCAATCGTCTCGAGGGCATGATCGAGCACAGCCGGAAAGTCGCCGCAATCGTAGGTTTGTCCGGCCGCAGTGGTGTGCGGCATGTCGGCGGACTGGATGAAGTTGCGGCGCCGCAGTTCCAGCGGATCGAAGCCATGGTCTGCCGCGGCCTGGTCGATCAGCCGCTCAAGCGCATAGGCAATATCCGGGCGCCCGGCACCGCGGTAGGCCGAAATCGGCGTCGTGTTGGTATAAGCGAGGCGCGAGCGCACGAACACCGCCGGCGCGTGATACACCCCCGCGCACATGATCGACACATTGCTGGTTCCGATGAAGGCGCCAAACGGCCCCGCGTAGGCACCCAGATCGATTTCATCGTCCCAGCGCAACGCCAGAATCCTGCCGTCGGCATCCAGTGCAACGTCGCCCACCAGAGACAGCGCGCGACCGTGATAGTCAGACAGGAAGGTATCGGTGCGCGCACCAGTCCACTTGACCGGCAGCCCGAGCGTTTTCGACGCCAGCATGGCCAGGATGTATTCCGGATAGGGTGTACCGCGAATACCGAAACTGCCACCGACGTCGTCAACCACCAGATCGATCAGTTCGGCCGGCACGCCGGTAATTTGCTGCAACTGGGCGCGCTGGGCGGTGAGTCCCTGCGAAGCGGCATGCAGAAGATAGCGCCCGGTCAGGGCATCGAAGGATGCGACACAGGCACGCGGCTCCATCGGATTGGGGATCAGCCGCTGGCTGTCGGCGCGGACCTGGCTCACATGACGAGCCTTGGCAAACGCTGCCGTAGTCGCCGCTTCATCCCCGTGCTCGTGCACGAACGACAGATTGCCGGCAATCTCCGCATGTACCAGGGGGGCGCCGGGAGCAAGTGCATCCGCCCAGGTTACGACCGCAGGCGTGTCTTCGTATTCGATTTCAATCAGGTCTGCCGCATCCTGGGCCAGACCTGCCGTCTCGGCGACCACAAACGCCACCGGCTGACCCACAAAACACACGCGCCCGTCAGCCAGGATCGGATAGAACGGCTTCTTCATCGGCTCGCCATGCTTGTCTTTGGTGGCGACACCACCGACCAGCGATTTGTAGCCAGCGCGGTTGACATCCTCGCTGGTGAGAATGGCCTTCACGCCAGAAACCGCTAGTGCCGCCGCAGCATCGATGCGCACGATGCGTGCTGCGGCGTGCGGTGAGCGCAGCACGCTGGCATGCAGTTGTCCGGGGAGATTCCAGTCTGATGAATAGCGTCCGTGGCCTGCGATCAGGGGCAGGTCTTCGCGGCGGGAGGGTTGCATTGTGCTGGGGAGAAAAGGGAAAGATGGCGAAGTGATCAGAGCGCTGGCAAACAACAGAAAACTGAACAGAATGCAGACCAGGCGCAACCCAATGATTTTAGCGCGTCGCGGCGATCGCGTCTTGACCTTGCTGCGGCACCGGCGGCAACCATCGCTCAGGCGCGAATTGGGCTGGACTGACCATCACCAGGCAGATCATATTGGTGCGTGCTCGCGTAAAACGCACCAAATTCGGTCGATGCCAGCGATTTGCGCGAGCCGGAGGCGTCTCTTGGCCAAGCGTGGACGCAATGGCACAGAGGTTGCTGCGCGTATTGGATTGTTCTGCGTGAGCCCTCATGCAAGCGTCTTCCATCAGCATTGCCAACGATGCCAATGCCGCCACACCTCATGCTGCGGGCAGTGGCGTGGGGGGCGCGTGGAACGATCAGCTCGCCCTGCTGCTCGAATCCACCGGCGACGGCATTTTCGGCATTGACCTCGCCGGCTGCTGCACCTTCATCAACCGGGCCGGTGCCGCAATGCTGGGTTTCAGCGTCGAGCAAACGCTCGGCCGCAACATGCACGATCTGATCCACCATAGCTACCGCGAAGGTACGCCTTACCACGAGCACGACTGCCCGATCTTTCGCGCGTTTCGCCAGGGCTTGCCGTGCCGCGTCAATTCCGAAGTGTTTTGGCGCGCCGACGGCAGCGCATTTGATGCCGAGTATTCCTCCAGCCCGGTGATTGACGGCGGCGTCGTACAGGGCGCGGTGATCACGTTTCTGGACATCACCGAGCGCCATCGCGCCGAAGCCCTGCTCAAGCGTGCGCGCGACGACCTCGAAGCGCGGGTCGACGAGCGCACCATTGAACTCTCGGCCGCACTGGCGCAACTACGCGAACTTTCGGCCCACAGCCACTCGGTGCGCGAGGAAGAGCGCACGCGCATCGCGCGCGAGATTCACGACGAGTTGGGCAGTCTGTTGGTGGCGCTCAAGTTCGATGTCAACTGGATACAGCGCCGCGTCGATGACAACCCGGCGCTGGCGCACAAGTGCGGCGCGATGGCGCGCCTGATCGAGGGCGCAGTCGAGAACGTCGGGCGCATCATCACCGACCTGCGCCCGAGCATCCTCGACCACCAGGGCCTGCTCGCCGCGCTCGAATGGCAGATCGCTGAATTTCGCGATTCGACCGAATTGGCCTGCGAATCGCGCATCCACATCGCCGTCGGCGTGGTTGCGCCCGGTGGTAGCGGCGCTCCCGGTGGCGCCTTGGCCACCGCCGTGTTCCGCATCTTTCAGGAGATGCTCTCCAACGTGGCGCGCCACGCCGAGGCTGCGCATGTGAGCATCGCGATCACGCTCGATGATGACGCGCTGACCATACACGTTGATGACGATGGCAAGGGCGCGAGTGCCAGTGCGCTCAACCGCCCCACAAGCTACGGCGTGATGGGGATGCGCGAGCGCGCACGCCATTTCGGCGGACGCGTCACCATCAGCAGCACACCCGGTGCCGGCACGCGCGCGCGGCTGGTGATGCCGCTGCCCGCTCCCGCAGCAGCCGCGCCTGCTCACACAGTCTTCGAGCAAATCATCGAGCCAACAGCGGCTCCCACCAACGATTTTCAAGGCATATCGGCCAACATCGGCTCCCACCAATGGTTTCCGCGGCATGGTCCGCACTATCCAACATGATTCGCGTATTGCTGTGTGACGATCACCGCATCGTGCGCGAGGGGCTGAAGCAGATCCTCGCCGACACGCGCGACATCGAAGTCGCCGGTGAAGCGCCTGACGGCCCGGCTGCGCTGGCCCAGGCGCGCACCCTCGCGATTGACCTCGTGCTGCTCGACATTGCCCTGCCGGTGCGCGACGGCCTCGACGTGCTCAAGGCGCTCAAGGATGAATTGCCACGCCTGCCGGTGCTGATGCTCTCAACCTACCCCGAGAAGCAATACGCCGCGCGCTGCCTCAAACTCGGCGCGGCGGGTTACGTCAACAAGGGCGCGGATCCGGATGAGTTGACCCGCGCGATCCGCAAGGCAGCGGCGGGTGGCATCTACGTGAGCGCCGCGCTGGCCGAAAACCTCGCCGCGCAGTTGACGGTGAACACCGAGAGCGCGCCGCACGAAGCGCTGTCACAGCGCGAATACCAGGTGTTCCAGATGATTGCCGCCGGCGACAGCGTCGGGCGCATCGCCGAGCGCCTCAAGCTCTCGCCCAACACCGTCTCGACCTATCGCGCGCGAATTCTGGAGAAGACCGGTGCGCACAACGATGTCGGCATTGCGATGTATGCGGTCAAGCACGGGCTGATGACCCTCTGAAGCCGCCGCTATGAAGCCGCCGGGCAGGTGCACCGCAGCCGTTTTGTAGTGCCAGCCCTACGGCAGTTTCAGTGCTGGCGTGATGTTTGCATCTCCTTTAACCAGCTACCTTGTCACTCACTCGCGTAAAGGAGTTCGCCATGTCGCATTCTGTCTACAAACCCTACGATCCGGATGCCGCTCTCGGCCCCGGCTGCTCCTGCGGCCAGCACGCGAGCCAGAGCGCCCACGATGCGGTGAGCGTCCAGGCGGTGCAGGCGCTGCAAAAACGTGCGTCCAATCCCGAAACCCTGTCGCAAGACTTCGTCGAAGCTGCGCTGATCAAGGCCCTGTTCCCGCAGGAATCGGTACGCCGCAGATTCCTGCGTGCCGTCGGCAGCGCAACCGCCATGTCGGCCATCTCGACCCTGCTGCCGATCGGCCAGTTGCAGGCGATGGCACAGGAGAAAAAAGGGTCGCTCGAGAAGACCGACCTCAAACTCGGCTTCATCGCCATCACTTGCGCCACGCCGCTGATCATGGCGGACCCGCTCGGCTTCTACAAGAAAGAAGGCCTCAACGTCAGCCTCAACAAGACCGCCGGCTGGGCGCTGATCCGCGACAAGATGATCAACAAGGAGCACGACGCCTCGCACTTTTTGTCGCCGATGCCACTCGCCATGTCGATGGGCCTCGGTTCAACGGCTTCGCAGATGCGCGTGGCGACGATCCAGAACGTCAACGGCCAGGCCATCACGCTGGCCAACAAGCACAAGGACAAGCGCGACCCCAAACAGTGGAAGGGTTTCAAGCTCGCGGTGCCCTTCGAGTATTCAATGCACAACTTCCTGCTGCGCTACTACCTCGCCGAGAGCGGTCTCAATCCGGACACCGACGTGCAGATTCGCGTCACACCGCCGCCCGAGATGGTGGCCAACCTGCGCGCCGGCAACATCGACGGCTTCCTTGGGCCGGACCCGTTCAACCAGCGCGCGGTGTACGACGAGGTCGGCTTTATCCACATCCTCTCCAAAGAACTGTGGGACGGCCACCCCTGCTGCGCGTTTGGCGTCTCGGAAGAATTCATCAAGCAAAACCCCAACACTTTCGCCGCCCTGTATCGCTCGGTGTTGACCGCCGCTGCGATGGCGCGCGACCCGAAAAACCGCGAGCTGATCGCCAAGGTGATCTCGCCGACGGCGTATCTGAACCAGCCCGAAACCGTCGTCGCACAAGTGCTGACGGGTAAGTTCGCGGATGGTCTTGGCGGCATCAAGACGGTGCCCGATCGCGCCGATTTCGACCCGGTGCCGTGGCAGTCGATGGCGGTGTGGATGCTGACGCAAATGCAGCGCTGGGGCTATGTCAAGGGCGATGTCGATTACAAGAAGATCGCCGAGCAGGTGTTCCTGTTGACCGATGCCAAGAAACGCATGAAGGAACTGGATCAAAAGGTTCCCGAAGGCGCGTACAAGAAATTCAAGGTCATGGGCAAGGAGTTTGACCCGGCCAAGGCCAAGGAATACGCCAACAGCTTCGCGATCCGGAAAGCCGCGTAATGGTGGGCGCGCAACGCCGCAGCACACTGGCCGCGGCACTCTCGGTGGTGTTTCTGGCGGTCATGCTCCTCGCCTGGCATTTGGCGACTCTGCCGTCTGCGGCGTCATTGGCGAGCGCGGCGGCGTCAACGGCTGGCGTGGACCCGGAGTACCTCAAGTTGCTCGGCAAAGACCCCGGCACCACCAAAACCACGGGCTTTCCGACGCCGCTGCAAATCGGCGAGGCCGCCTGGAAGCACATTACCAATCCGTTTTACGACAACGGGCCGAACGACAAGGGGATTGCGATCCAGCTCGGACACTCGCTACTGCGCGTGGGACTAGGTTTCTTCATCGCCTGCCTGGTGGCGATTCCCTTGGGCT
>JANLTL010000509.1:0-11650 GCA_031362905.1 Burkholderiales bacterium
TTTGGCGGCGCAGCGGCTACAGGCTCCAGGCTTCGGGCTTCGCCCTCGCCCTACGCCTTCCGCCGCTGCGCCGCCAAATCGCAAAAAGCGGACAATTCATTTGCTATAAAACCGGACAAGTCTATTTGCTGCTGACAATTATTCGCCAAAAACTTCCTGATGAACCGTCCGGATCACCCTTCCCAATTTGAGCCATTGATGCCTGCCGGCACCAACCCGGGCGTTGAGCGTTTACGCGCGCTGGCTGACGAGGTGGGGCAGGGTTCGCGTGTGTTGAGGCAGGGATTGCATCCTCTTACCGAGGCGCGGGTGGCGCAGTTGCTGCGCAGTGTGAATTCGTATTACTCGAACCGCATCGAGGGCCAGCATACGCATCCGATCGAGATCGAGCGCGCGTTGAAGGCGGATTTTTCCGACCAGCGGGATGAAGCGCGCAAGCAGCGCCAGGCATTGGCGCACATCGGGGCGCAACAGGAAATGGAGGCTTGGCTGGTGGAGGCGCCGGATGTATATGCACCGGCATTTTTGCAGCGCCTGCACGCTGCGTTTTATCAGCGACTGACAGAGAAGGACCGCTTGATGCCGGAGGGCGATTACGTCGAGCCTGGCGCCTGGCGTATGCGCGATGTGCAGGTCGGCACGCATGCCGCCCCGACGTTTGCAGCCGTGCCGCGTTTTTTGGAGCGTGCCCAGGAGGTCTATGGCGCAGCGCGCGGTGATGCGGAACGCCTGATCGCGTTGGCTTGTGCGCACCATCGCATTGCGTGGGTCCACCCGTTTCGTGATGGCAACGGCCGCGTGATGCGCCTGCAGAGTCATGCTGCGTTGATGCGCATAGGGGTGGGTTCACCGCTGTGGGCGGTGGCGCGTGGTTTCGCCCGCGAGCAGTCGGTGTACTACGCCAAACTGGCTGCGGCAGATCAGCCGCGCCGGGGTGACCTGGACGGGCGCGGCAATCTTTCCGAAGCCGCTCTGATTTCGTTCGCAGAGTTCTTCCTGCAGACCTGTCTTGACCAGTTGCGTTTCATGGGCGGGCTGCTGGGGTTTGAAGGATGGCGTAAGCGCATGCGCGCCTATCTGACGTTGCTGGCCGAAACCGAACGCGACATGAAGCGCGAGGCGGAGCTGCCGCTCTATCATTTGTTCCTGGCGGGTGAAATGACGCGAGGCGAATTTGTGCAGATGACGGGGTTGGCGGGGCGCACCGGCAATCGCTTGTTGGCGGCCTGCCTGAAACTGGCTCTCGTGGAGTCGCCCAGCCCGAAGGGCGTCTTGCGCTTGGGACTGCCGCTGCCGGCACTGGCCTTCTATTTTCCCCAGCTCTACCCCGAAGCGGCTGCCTGAAGCCGTCACACACCCCTGAGCGACGCCTCGCAGCAAATCGTCAACAAGGCCTGGAGTTTCGCGCCGATCTCGCCAGGCTGCTGGTCCGATTTTGCCGGCGCGTTGGGTATCGCCCCGCTTAAGTCCATAGCGCCCGAATCGGCGTATAGCAATGAATTCCACCAAACAGCCTTTCTTGAAATCAATCCTCGTCGTTGTCCTCATGCTGGTAGCAGCGGTCGTGCTGATCGCCGCCTGCGCACCGGTGACGACCCTCAATGCGCTGACGCCGTCGAACACCCACGTTTTCACCGGGAGCGTGGCCTACGGGCCCGATCCACGTCAGCGCGTTGACATTTACCAGCCACGCGCAGCCACTCCCGCTGCCGGTTTCCCGACAGTAGTCTTTTTCTACGGCGGGGCCTGGAACCGCGGCGACCGGGCCGACTACAAATTTGTTGGCGAAGCGCTGGCTTCACGCGGCATCCTCGCCATCCTGGCCGACTACCGGCTTTACCCGCAAGTGCACTATCCGGATTTTCTGCATGACTCGGCGGCCGCGCTGGCGTGGGCGCGAGAACAGGTGCCACGACTCGGCGGTGACACCAAGCGCCTGTTCGTGATGGGCCACAGCGCCGGCGCCTACAACGCTGCCATGCTCGCGCTTGATGCGCGTTGGCTCGCTGCGGTGAAGCTGTCGCCCGCCATGCTCGCCGGCTGGATCGGGCTGGCCGGGCCCTATGATTTTTTTCCGATGACCAACCTCGACGCACAGCCGGTGTTCTTTCATCCGGCTTACCCGAAGGATTCGCAGCCGATCGCCTACGCGGGCGCAACCGCACCGCCGACTTTTTTGGCTGCTGCCGAGACCGACCTGCTGGTCAATCCCCAGCGCAATACGCGCCAACTGGCGCAAAAGCTGGCCGCTGCGGGGGTGGCGGTGACGCTCAAAGTCTACGAGAAGCCCGATCACGGCACGCTGATCGGTGCGTTCGCGCGGCCCTTGCGCTGGGTCGCGCCGGTGCTCGATGACGTGAGCGCATTTGTGAGGGAGCAGGCGCCCACCCGCTAGAATGCGCGCAATGCCGCATCGCACCCTCTTACTGCTGGTCATCCTTGCCATTGCCAGCGCTACGGCGTTTTGGTGGAGTGCCGACTGGCTCACCTTGGCAGCCCTGGTCGACCGGCGGGATGATCTCATCGCGTTCTGCGAGGCCAACATGGCGCTGATGGTCGCGGCCTATGTGGGTACGTTCATCCTGTGTGCGGCGCTGTCGGTGCCGGGGGCCGCCGCCACGTTGACGCTGGCCGCCGGCATGGTGTTCGGCCTTCTCCCCGGCGTGGCGCTCGCCGCGCTGGCGGCAACTGCAGGCGCCACCTGTTCGTTCCTGATCGCGCGCCATCTGCTGCACGACTGGGTCCACGCCCGGTTCACCCGCGTCTTTGCGCTCATCGACCGTGGCATCGCGCGCGACGGCGCGTTTTACCTGTTCATGATGCGTCTGGTGATCGTGTTTCCGTTTTTCATCGTCAATCCGGTGATGGGCCTGACTGACATGCGGGTGCGCACCTTCATGATGGCGAGCCTGCTGGGCATGATTGCCAATACGTTTGTGTGGGTCAACGCCGGCACCATGCTGGCCAAAATGGATTCGCTCGATGACGTCCTGTCGTGGGAAGCAGCGCTGGCACTGGCGCTGATTGGCGTGCTGCCGCTCGCCGTCCGCCACGTCTGGCGGCGCTGGTCGCGGCACCAAGCCTAGCGTCGCCGAGGCGCACGCAAGGGCTAAGTTGGGTGCAATCCGGCAGCGCTATAATGGTGACTAAGCGCCGATTTGACGATCAGCTTGCAGGCGCGGGTAGCCCGGATTTCACTCTGTCAGCGGCGGCCAATAAATATAGCTAAAGCGCGTCCCGCATGAAACACCGCAGACCCGCATTGGCTTCCAAGCTGACGCGGGCTTTTGTTTTTGCCCTTGCCGGATACAGTGATGCAACACCCCTCCTTACATGAACAACTGACGCTGCTCCTGGGGCAGCGCATTCTCGTGCTCGACGGTGCGATGGGCACCATGATCCAGCGCCACAAGCTCACCGAGGAGCAATACCGTGGTGAGGGCGGCGCGCCAGGCATGTGGGAGCGTTTCAAAGACCATGCGCACGACCTCAAGGGCAACAACGAGCTGCTGACGCTGACGCAGCCGCAGATCATCAGCGGCATTCACGAAGCGTATCTCGCAGCCGGCGCCGACATTCTCTCGACCAATACCTTCGGTGCCCTGCGCATTGCGCAAGCCGACTACAAGCTCGATGCGCTCGGATACGAGTTGTCACATGCAGGTGCTGCACTCGCGAAGGCTGCGTGCAGGAAGTTTTCGACTCCAGACCAGCCGCGCTTTGTCGCCGGCGCACTCGGCCCGACACCCAAGACGGCATCGATCTCGCCCGACGTCAACGACCCGGGCGCACGCAATGTCACCTTCGATCAGCTCGCGGATGCCTACGCCGAGAGCGTGCGCGGCCTGCTCGACGGCGGCGCCGACCTGGTGCTGGTTGAAACCATTTTCGATACGCTCAATGCCAAGGCCGCGTTGTTTGCGATTGATGTGGTGTGTGAAGAGCGCGGACTCGGCGTCAAGGCGGACGGGCCACAGCGCCCGCCGCTGATGATCTCGGGCACCGTCACCGACGCCTCCGGCCGCATCCTCTCCGGCCAGACCGTCGCTGCGTTCTGGAACAGCGTGCGCCACGCCAAGCCGCTCACCATCGGCCTCAACTGCGCGCTCGGCGCGTCGATGATGCGGCAATACATTGATGAGTTGTCGGGCATCTGCGACACCTACATCTGTGTGTACCCCAACGCCGGCCTGCCCAACCCGATGTCCGAGACCGGCTTTGACGAAACGCCGGAGACCACCTGCTGTGCGTTGACCGAATTTGCGCTGGCTGGTTTCACCAACATCGTCGGCGGTTGCTGCGGCACCACGCCCGAGCACATTCACGCGGTGGCACACGGTGTCGCCGGCAAGGCGCCGCGCAAGATTCCAGAGGTGCCCAAGGTCATGCGCCTCTCCGGCCTGGAGGCGGTGACGATCGACGCGCAGTCGCTGTTCGTCAACGTCGGCGAGCGCACCAATGTGACCGGCTCCAAGGCGTTCTCACGCATGATCCTGAACGACCAGTACAACGATGCCCTGGCGGTGGCGCGCCAGCAGGTCGAGAACGGCGCGCAGGTGATTGACATCAACATGGACGAAGCGATGCTCGACTCGCAGGCGGCCATGGTGAAGTTTTTGAATCTGATCGCCGGCGAGCCCGACATCGCGCGCGTGCCGATCATGCTCGACAGCTCCAAATGGAGCGTGATCGAGGCCGGCCTCAAGTGTGTGCAGGGCAAGGCTGTCGTCAACTCGATCTCGATGAAGGAAGGCGAGGCCGAGTTCCGCCGCCAGGCGCGCCTGTGCCTGCGTTATGGCGCAGCGGTGATCGTGATGGCCTTTGACGAAAAAGGCCAGGCCGATACCTACGCACGCAAGACCGAAATCTGCAAGCGCGCCTACGATATTCTGGTCAATGAAGTCGGGTTCGATCCCGCTGACATCGTGTTCGACCCGAACATCTTTGCGATTGCCACCGGCATCGAAGAGCACAACAACTACGCGGTCGACTTCATCGAGGCGACGCGCTGGATCCGCGCCAATCTGCCCTACGCCAAGATCAGTGGCGGCGTCTCCAACGTGAGCTTCTCGTTTCGCGGCAACGAGGCGGTGCGCGAGGCGATCCACACCGTGTTCCTGTATCACGCGATCCAGGCCGGCATGAGCATGGGCATTGTCAACGCCGGCCAGCTCGGGGTCTACGACGAAATCCCGCGCGAGTTGCGCGACAAGGTTGAGGACGTGGTGCTCAACCGCAATAACGACAACGGCCGCGCCACCGAAGCGTTGGTGACTTTCGCCGAGAGCTACAAGTCAGCCGGCAAGGCCAAGGTGGAAGACCTCGCCTGGCGCGCACAGCCGGTCGGCAAACGCCTCGCTCACGCGATGGTGCGCGGCGTTACCGACTTCATCGTCGCCGACACCGAGGAAGCACGCCAGGAGGTGCTCGCCTCGGGCGGGCGCCCGATCCATGTGATCGAGGGGCCACTGATGGACGGCATGAACATCGTCGGTGACCTGTTCGGCGCCGGCAAGATGTTTTTGCCGCAGGTGGTCAAGAGCGCGCGCGTGATGAAGCAGGCAGTCGCGCATTTGATCCCCTTTATTGAAGCCGAAAAATCTGAAGGCGGCGCCAAGGCCAAGGGCCGCATCGTAATGGCAACCGTGAAGGGCGATGTGCACGACATCGGCAAGAACATCGTCGGCGTGGTGCTCGGCTGCAACAACTTCGAGGTGATCGACCTCGGCGTGATGGTCAGCGCGCAGAAGATTCTCGACACGGCGCGCGAAGTCAACGCCGACATGATCGGGCTCTCGGGTCTCATCACCCCCTCGCTCGAAGAAATGGCGCATGTGGCAAAAGAGATGGAGCGTCAGGGCTTCACCGTGCCGCTGCTGATTGGTGGCGCGACGACGTCACGCGTACACACGGCGGTCAAGATTGCGCCGCATTACGCGCAGCCGGTGATCTATGTGCCCGATGCCTCGCGTGCGGTTGGCGTGGCATCGAATCTAATGTCGGACGATCAGCGTGCCGGCTATCTGGCTGGCGTCGCCGCCGAGTACGAGCGCGTGCGCGCGCAGCACGCCGGCAAGAAGGGCCCTGAACTCATCTCGCTCGCCGACGCGCGCACCAACAAGACGCCGATTGACTGGAGCGTCTACCAGCCACCGCGCCCGAAATTCGTTGGTCGCAAGCTGTTGAAAAACTATGACCTCGCCGAGCTGGCCGACTACATTGACTGGGGTCCGTTCTTTCAGGTGTGGGATTTGGCTGGTTCATTCCCCGCACTGTTGCAGGACGAGGTGGTAGGCGAAGCGGCGCGGCACGTGCAAAGCGATGGCCAGGCGCTGCTCAAAAAGCTCATCGATGGCCGCTGGCTCACCGCACACGGCGTGGTCGCCTTGATGCCGGCCAACAGCGTCAACGATGACGACATCGAAATTTACGCTGATGAAGCGCGCTCGCAAGCAACGCTCACCTGGCACGGCCTGCGCCAGCAAACCAAAAAACCATCGAACACCCCGAACCGCTGCCTCGCCGATTTTCTGGCGCCCAAGACCAGCGGCGTGGCCGACTACATCGGCATGTTTGCCGTGACGGCAGGCCTCAACATCGAACCGCACCTCAAGCGCTTCGAAGCCGCACACGACGACTATCACTCGATCATGCTCAAAGCGCTGGCCGACCGCCTCGCCGAAGCCTTCGCCGAAGCCCTGCACAAAAAAGTGCGGCGCGAACTGTGGGGCTATGCAGCGGATGAGCATCTCGAAAACCACGACCTCATCGCCGAGAAATATCGTGGCATCCGCCCGGCGCCGGGCTACCCGGCCTGCCCCGATCACACCGTCAAGGGCGCCTTGTTCGAGGCACTTCACTGTGCTGAGATCAACATGGAGTTGACCGAGAGTCTCGCGATGATGCCGGCGGCGGCAGTGAGCGGTTTCTACTTCTCACACCCGGATTCGACCTACTTCAACGTCGGCAAGATCGGCACGGATCAACTCGACGACCAGGTGCGGCGGCGTGGCATGGACAAGGCAGAACTCGAACGCTGGCTTGCGCCAAATTTGTAGCCGACCGGAAACCCTTGGTGGATGCGGGTCACGGCGGACATTGCCTGAAGAGGCGCATGGATTGGACTTGAGCAGGCGATTCAACTCATGCCGTCTGCTTGCCCGCTGACTCAGACAAACCGCATCAAGCAGGCAAGGTCAGACCAGCAAGGCCATGCCGGAGCGCTTATCAAAACTCATGGTGCGCACGCACCCGGCAGCCGATGCGGTGCGCTCGATCAGGCAATCGGCGAAATCGGCCTTGCCCGACTCGAACTGACGCAGCGCCTTCCAGGCAATCTCGGCATCCTGCACCACCAGTTGGCGGATGCTCAGCAGGCGGCGCACTATTTCGGCGACCTCAGTACGCGTTGCGCCATAGCGGCTCTCGCTCACCCACACCACTTCGGCCAGCACCACCAGCCCGACAAAGCCCGGTTGCGCCGCGCTGCATTCCTTCTCGATCAGCGCAGTGGCGCGCGCGGACTGGAGTTTGTCGTCCTGTGCGATGTAGCGCACCAGCACGTTGGTATCGAGCCCGGTCACCGGCCGGCTCCGCGCGCCCGGATGGTGGCGTTCATGTCGTCCACGCTGACCGGCTTGGCCGGCCGGCGCAGCAGGCCTTTGAGCGCGGTCACGTCGTCAATTGCCGGTTTGATCGCATAACCGCCATCGATTTCGACAAACTCGATGCGGTCACCGGACTCCAGACCCAGACGCAGGCGCACATCGGCAGGAATGGTGATTTGTCCTTTGGTGGTGAGCGTGGCAGTGGTCATGGCGGCGAATCCCGTGGGTGCGAACTCCTTACTATAAAGTAAGGAAGATGGGATTGCAATCATCGCGTCTCAACTGTCGTCATCCCCCAGCAACAACTCCCGCAAGGCCTGCGCGTTCAGCGGCGCGGCATCACCCTGGTCTTCGAGAATGCCATCGGCCAAGGTGCGTTTGTCGGCGTGCAGTTCGACGATGCGCTCTTCGATGGACCCCGCCGTCACGAGGCGATACACGGTGACCGGGCGTTGCTGGCCAATGCGGTGCGCGCGGCCCATCGCCTGGTCTTCGGCGGCAGGGTTCCACCATGGGTCAACGATGAGCACGTAGTCGGCGGCGGTGAGATTGAGTCCGAAGCCGCCCGCCTTCAAACTAATTAAAAACACCTCCCCCTCGCCGCGCTGAAATGCCTGCACGCGCTTGGCGCGCTCTGCGGCCGGCGTGCCGCCGTCGAGGTATTGATAGGTAATGCCGCAGCTATCGAGGCGCCCGGCCAGCAGCTTCAGAAAGCCGGTGAACTGGCTGAACACCAGCGCCTTGTGCTGACCGTCTACCAACTCGCGCACCAGACGCTCGAACTCCTGCGTCTTGGCGCCTACGATGCCCAACTCCGGCGCGACCAGGCGCGGGTCACACGCGGCGCGGCGCAGGCGGGTGAGTTCAGCGAGCACCTGGAACGACGAGGATTGGCCGCCATGGCTGCCATCGGGGCCACCACTCGCACCACCCACACCACCCACACCGCCGCCGACGCCGCCTTGCTCCGACAAAGCCTTGACGCGCTCGCTGGCACTGCGCCGCAAGGCTTCAAGAAAGCTGCGCTCCTGCTCGGACGGCTCAATACGGTGAATGATCTCGGTGCGCGGCGGCAGGTCTTGCAGCACCTCGGCCTTGGTGCGGCGGAGCAGAAACGGCGATACCAGACGCCGCAGGCGTGTGCGCGCCACCATGTCGCGCTGCTTTTCAATCGGCACGGCGAAGCGTTCGCCAAACTGACCCGCGCTGCCGAGCAAGCCTGGGTTGATCAGGTTCATGATCGACCACAAGTCACTCAGACGGTTCTCCACCGGCGTGCCCGAGAGCGCGAGGCGAAAGTTGGCCTCATAGGCGGCCACGGCGCGTGCGCGCTGGGTCGCGGCGTTTTTGAGCGCCTGCGCTTCGTCAAGCACCAGCGTGTGCCAGTCGCGCCCGCCGAGCACGTCACCGCTGCCCTGCGCCAGTGAATAGGACGCGACGATCACGTCATACGGCCCGGCGCCCGTGACCAGTTCGGCACGCCCGGCCTCGTCGCGCTCGCCGTACAAGTGCGCGTTCAGGCTGGGCGCAAACTTGATGGCTTCGGCGATCCAGTTGGCGCACACCGAGGTCGGTGCGAGCACCAGGGCCGGGCCGTCCGCAGCGCGGCGCAACAGCAGCGCGAGGGTTTGAATTGTTTTGCCCAGACCCATGTCGTCAGCCAGGCACGCGCCCAGGCCAGCATGGGCGAGGCGCGCCATCCACGCGAAGCCATCGTGCTGATAGCTGCGCAGTTCGGTTTGCAACCCCGCCACTTGCGGCGTGAGCGCGGCGGCATCGGCGAGCGCGCTGATGCGCTTTTGCCACGCGCCGTCGCTCTTGACGCTTGCGCCTTCGAGCGCGCTCTCGATCCAGGCGGCAGCGGCGAGCGGCAGTTTCAGGCTGTCTTTGTCCGTGCGCCCGGCGGCTTCGAGATCGGCCAATTGCTGGCGCAGGCGGTCGCTCAGTGCAATGTATTCCCCCTCACCGAGTGCGACGAAGCGGCTGCGCGCTTCACGCGCCAGTTCCATCACGCGTTGCAAGGTAAGCACGCGCGCCTCATCGACCCGCACTTCGCCTTGCAAGGCAAACCAGTCGCGCCCCGAGGCAACCTGCACGCCGAGCGCGGCGCTGTCGACGGAGACCACACGCAAGGGTTTGCCGCGCGGCCAGTCGAGCGCGGCAATCGCTGGTAAACCGGGCAGCGCTTCGACCGCACGCAGGGCTTGCTCGGGGTCGGCGAGCATCCAGCCGGCGGCGGCATCGCTGCCATCATCGAGAAAGGGCAGCGCCTCGATCACACTGCGCCAGTGCGCCTGCTCCTGATCGAGCTCGCGCACGGTCGCCAGGCTCAGGCCCTCGTGCATAGTCATCATGCGCGCGCGCCCCGCACCCGGCGGCACGGCCGGGCCGAAGCTGCCGAAGGGCATCGCCACCAGGCGCAGATGCAGACCTTCGGACTGCGGCGTGAGCTGCGCGCGCAGGCGTGCCTCGCCCGGCACTTCCTGACCAGCCTCGGCATCGCTGTGCAGTTGAAAGTGGCCGGAGAGCACGCGCAGCGCGGCGTCGAGTTCGTCCTTGGCATCGACCGGCACCGACCAGTCTTTCGAGATCAGTTCGGCGACGCGGCGTTGCGCCGGTGTGATGCGGATCAGGCGTGCGCGCTCCGGCGCGTCACGCACGATGCGCAGGCTATTGAGGCGTTCGAGCGCATCTTCATAACTTTTGGAATTACCGTACATGCGCACCCCCGGCTGGGTGGTGGAGATCAGCGGCGGATCGATGCGGAAGACGAAGCTGTCAATGGTGGAAGTGGTGGCAGATGCAGCGGTGGCGCCCTTGGCGGCACCATCGGTCGCAGCACTATTGTTCCCACTCCGCTTGGGTGGAACTGCGCTACGCCGGCTTACCTCGAGCAGAGGTAGCGATTCGGTGAGTTCGACCAGTTGCGCAGGTGCATCGGCCAGCGTCAGCGCCGGATGGTGCACCAGGGCTTGCGCGGCAGCGACCGGGTCGAGCGTCAGGCCGCGCGAATGGCGGTCGGTATCGATGCAGCGCGCCACCGCCGCATCGCGCGGGTCAAGCTGCGGCATTTTTTTGACGCGCGCGAGACTCGCTGCCTTGGGCTTGCTCCAGCCGCGCGGGCCGAGGGTGCGCTCGAAGGCCTGCACGTCGTCGACCCGGCCGTCAGCGTCGAGGTAAAGTTGCCAGATCAGGGTGGCAGGTCGCTCGCTCGCCGCCGGGGCCGATGCAGCCTTGCCGCCGAGCGCGGTGATCGCCGCCAGGGCGTCGCGCCAGGTTTCGCGTGGCGCGCCAAAAAAGGCGGCGGGCGCGGGTAGTGTGGTTTGGAGGAGCGCGGGCAAGGCCGGTGGCGCGGCGGTGAGATTGAGGCGCACGCTGGCTTGCTGCACCAGCTTGGCGAGCCAGTAGCGGCGCGCGGCCACCAGTGTTTTGATCACACCCGTGACGCTCTGTTCATCCCATCCCTCGGGCGTGGTGCCAAGCCAGGCAGCCAGCAGCAGGCGGTGTGCCGCATCGACACCATTGCCGGTATGCAGGTACTGCCGGTTCATCTCCGGCAGGGTCAACGCGTCTTCATCGGCGGCTTCATCGCCAAGACGCACGCCGGCCGCGTAGGCCCAGCGGCCCCAGGGATCGTAGGCAGAAGGTTTGCGCGATCCCGATTCGGCAATGCAGAATTTGCGCGCGGCGCTCCATGCTTGCGGGGTGGACTGTGCCAGCAAGACCATCGGGTAAATCCAGGTCAACCCGATCGGCACCGCGCCGCGCCGCGTTTTCACTGCGGTCTGGTGTTCCTTGTAGGCGGTGGCAAAGCCATCAGCAGCCTCGCTCCAGCGGCCCTTCACTGCCGCTTCGGCCGCCACAAACATCTGACACACCGGTGAGCCGGCGTGGCCTGCCAGCGCGGCATGCATGCCCGGCAAATCAAGCGCATGCATGCGCCGCTCGGCGATGCGGTAAGCAATGGGCAAGGGCACTTCCCTCGGTGCGCGGTCGGCCCAGGCACTGATCCACTCATTGAGCGGCGCGGCTTCAGGGTTGGT
>JANLTL010000518.1:0-1585 GCA_031362905.1 Burkholderiales bacterium
CCATTGCAGCCTACGCGATGGGCATCAAGCTTGGCTACAACTACATCCACGGCGAGATCTTTGAGGTCTACGAGCGCTTTGAAGAGGCGCTGGAAGAGGCCCGGGCTGCGGGCTTGCTGGGCGACCACGTCGCAGGCTCAGACTTCAGTTTTCAGCTGCACGCCTTCCACGGTTTCGGCGCGTATATCTGCGGCGAAGAGACAGCGCTGCTCGAATCGCTGGAAGGCAAAAAAGGCCAGCCGCGTTTCAAGCCGCCATTCCCGGCGAGCTTTGGTCTCTACGGCAAGCCGACGACGATCAACAACACAGAGACTTTTGCGGCCGTGCCGTGGATCATCAATCACGGTGGCCAGGCTTACCTCGAATGCGGCAAGCCGAACAACGGCGGCACCAAGATCTTCTCCATCGTGGGCGATGTCGAACGCCCCGGCAATTACGAAATTCCCCTGGGCACACCATTTGCCAAATTGCTGGAATTGGCCGGCGGTGTCAAAGGTGGCCGCGCATTGAAGGCCGTCATTCCCGGCGGCTCGTCAGCACCCGTGTTGCCGGCCAAAGTGATGATGGACATCACCATGGATTACGACGCCATCGCCAAAGCCGGCTCGATGTTGGGTTCTGGCGCGGTGATCGTGATGGACGAGACGCGCTGCATGGTCAAGAGCCTCCTTCGCCTGTCGTACTTCTACCAGCACGAAAGCTGTGGCCAATGCACTCCGTGCCGCGAGGGCACGGGCTGGCTGTGGCGCATGGTCGACCGCATCGAACACGGCAAGGGCCGCGCTGACGATTTGGCCTTGCTCGACTCGGTGGCCGACAACATCAAAGGCCGAACCATTTGCGCCCTAGGCGATGCGGCGGCGATGCCGGTGCAAGGCATGCTCAAACATTTCCGCGATGAGTTTGTGCATCACATTGAGCACAAATCCTGTCTGGTGCCGCAGCATGCGTGAGTTGGCCGATCGTGCACTTCACCCCTATCCCCAGCCCTTCCCCCTGCCAGGGGGAAGGGAGCGTTGTGAGCCGCTGCGCGGCTTGAATCATGATTGAAATTCAACTCGACGGCCAGAAGGTCAGCGTTCTAGAGGGCAGCATGGTCATGCACGCGGCCGACGCTGCCGGCGTGTACGTGCCGCATTTCTGTTATCACAAGAAGCTGTCGATCGCGGCCAATTGCCGCATGTGTTTGGTGGATGTCGAGAAAGCACCCAAGCCGATGCCGGCCTGCGCCACACCGGTGACGCAAGGCATGGTGGTGCGCACCAAGAGCGACAAAGCCATCAAGGCGCAGCAGTCGGTGATGGAGTTCTAGCTCATCAACCACCCGCTGGATTGCCCCATTAGCGACCAGGGTGGTGAATGCCAATTGCAAGACCTGGCTGTGGGCTACGGCACCTCGGCCTCGCGCTACCAGGAAGAGAAGCGCGTCATCTTCCATAAGGACATCGGCCCTTTGATTTCGATGCAGGAAATGAGCCGCTGCATCCATTGCACGCGCTGCGTGCGCTTCGGCCAGGAGGTCGCTGGTGTGATGGAACTCGGTATGCGCCATCGTGGCGAGCATTCCGAAATCACCACGTTTGTC
>JANLTL010000520.1:0-5708 GCA_031362905.1 Burkholderiales bacterium
GTCTATTCGGTGAGGATTCATGAGTGGCAAGTTGAGACAAGGGTCTGAGAAAGCTGCTGCGGGAATGCGCGACGCTTTGGCGTTTCTATCTCCGACAAATAGGTCGGTAATTTCACGTGGGGCATAGAGCATGGACAACCAAAGCACATCACTAGGCCGCGCGGGTTTTCTCGCTATTCCAATCGGTATTTTGCTAGCTTTTGTCTTCTCGTCTTTTTGGACGGCTGTTGCTGTTGGCACTGCAATTGGCCTGCTAATCGCTAACGTAAAAGCAGTTTTGTTTGTTGGGCGCATGCGGAACGCTGTGGAACGCAATCCGTTACTAGGATTGCAGGCTCAAATTCAGGGTGTTGATACTTCCACTCAAATCCGGTACATTTTTTTTCAAAGCCTTATCGGTGGGTTCGTATTTGCGGTTTTTACCGCAATCGCATGTGGCATTACTTTGTTCATTCAATGACACATACGCCCGGCAGTCGTGCGGACTCGCATCGCTTGCCGCACGCGTCTGCGCTAGTACGCCAATCCCGCCCGAAATGACCATTGACCAGCTAAAAAAATTCTGTCTCAGCTTCCCCGGCATCACCGGGAAGCTACACAGCGCCCCAAGCAACATCCTGGTCTATTCCGTCGGCACCAAGCATTTCGCCTATTTCAAAACCAGCGACCCCGAGAAGTGGCGCTTCAGTGTGCGTGTGACGCCCGAGCGCTTTGTCGAGTTGACTGACATGCCTGGCGTCAAGCCGGCGCGTTACATGGCGCGCTTTCATTGGGTCACCATCGTTTCGGTGCAGCAGTTTCCGGCGGCCTATTTGACGGAGCTGGTGGAGTGGTCGTATCAGCGGGCGCTTGGCTCGCTTTCCAAAACCAGGCAGCTTGCGGTGTGCGGGCACGCGGCGCGCAGCGGGTTCAAGACATTTTCTGAGGGGCATGCATGAGTGTGAAACTCGCGCGCTGGGCGTTGCATTTCTATGCGCTGCCTTACCGCCGCGAAATCGTTTGGGCCAACGCGGTTGAGAAGGCCGGTGTGTTTGCCCTGCTTGAAATCGAGGGCGACAACGGCAAGCGCGGCATCGCGGAAGGCACGATCAAGTCGACCTGGTCGGGCGTGTCGGTCAAGTCACTGCGGGCAGCGTTTGAGGATTTTCTGATGCCGCGCTTGCAAGGGGTGGATATTTCCGCGCCGGCAGCGGTGGCGAAGGCGCTTGCGGGCATTCCGGAAAACAAGCTTGCCAAGGGCATGATCGATAGCGCCGTTTGGACGCTGCATGCGGCGATGGCGGGGCAGCCGCTGTGGCAACTGTGGGGCGGCGCGCGCGAAGTTGATCTCACCTGGGCGATTACGCGGCAGGCGCCGCTGGTGATGGCGCGCGAGGCGGGTGAGGTTTGCGCGCGCTACGGTTTTCGCACGCTCAAGGTCAAGGGCGGGCAGGGCCTGGCCACCGATTTGCAGGCGATGCGCGAGATTCGCGCGGCGGTGGGGCATGCCGTGACGCTCTATGTGGATGCCAACAGTGCTTGTACGCGCGATGAAGCGCCAGCCTATGTCGAGGCCATTGCGGCTGCCGGGGCTACCGTGGCCGAAGACCCTTGCCCGCTTTTGCCCGATGCGGCTTTTACCGCCTTGCAGGCGGGCGCATCGATTCCGCTGCTGGTAGACCGCAGTTGCACTTCGGTTGCCGATGCCGAGGCGTTTCTCGACAAGGGCGCGGGGGCGCGCGTGGCGCTCTCGACCAAGCCGGGGCGCATTGGCTTGTCGGAAGCGCGGGCGATCAATGTGGCCGCGGCGGCGCGCGCTGCCAAGGTCGCCGTTGGGCTTTATGCCGAGAGTGCGCTGGGCACGCTGATCAGCTTGCAACAAGCGGCTTCGATTGCGCCGGCGCAACGTCTGGTGGCAGCGGAGCAAACGTTTTTTCTGGAAATGACGGAGCAGGTGCTGGCCGATGCGCTTCAGATTTTCGACGGCAAAATCAATTTGCCGCCTGCTGCCGACATGGCAGCGTTGATCGATTGGGAAGCGGTGGAAAGGCACCGCCTGCGGTGACAGCAGCGCGATGATGACAGCGGCGGGGCGGGGGCCACGCGCCACCGGGCGCTGATCACCGCGTGCCGCATCGATACGATAATCATCCTTCCCCCTGATTGGAACAAGGAGTCTGCCGTGTTGCATCCGCAAGCCCGCGCCCTGCTGGAGTTGATCGAAAGAGCGGGTCTGCCCGCGACGCATACGCTGGCGCCGGTGGAGGCGCGCAAGATGTATCGCGACCGGCGCGCCTATTCGCAACCGGCGCCGCCTGCAGTGGCCTCCGTGCGTGACGAGTCAGCGCCCGGCCCGCACGGCCCGGTGCCGCTGCGCATCTATCGCCCGCTGAGTGCTGCGGGTACTGCGGGTGCTGCGCCCGCCGCCGTGCTGCCGGTGCTGGTGTTCTATCACGGTGGCGGCTGGACCATCGGCGATCTCGACACCCACGACACGCTGTGCCGTGAGCTATGCAATGGCGCCGGCATCTGCGTGGTGGCGGTCGACTACCGGATGGGGCCGGAGCATCGCTTCCCCGCTGCAGTGGACGACAGCCTGGCCACCGCTTACTGGGTGCGGCGCGAGGCGGCGGCGCTACACATAGACCCTGCGCGCATCGCCGTCGGCGGCGACAGCGCTGGCGGTAATCTGGCCGCCGTGGTGGCGCTGGCGGCGCGTGATGCCGGCGACTTGCCGCTGGTGTTCCAGCTGTTGATCTACCCGGCGACCGATATGCGCCGTGGCGCGCCATCGCATCTGGCCAACGGTCAGGGCTATCTGCTCACAAGCGACACGATGACGTATTTTCATGACCACTACATTGATGACGCAAGACACGACAGCGATTGGCGCGCCTCGCCGCTGCTGGCTGACAACCTTGCCCGATTGCCGCCCGCACTCATCATCACTGCCGGCTTTGATCCCCTGCGGGACGAAGGCCTGCAGTACGCGGCGCGCCTGACTGCGGCGGGTAGCCGCGCCGTGCACGTCTGTTTCGAGCGCCAGATTCACGGATTCATTACCATGGGGCGCGTGCTCGACGATGCCAACACTGCGGTCAGTCTCTGCGCGGCCGAACTCACCCGGGTGTTCGCGAGCCAATAGAATGCAGGCAGCCGTGATCCTGTCCCGTGGCGGTATCCGGCATTTATCTGTCTCACCGTTTTTTCAGGAAGCCAGGAATTGAAAACACCTCTTGAAGATATCCGCGTCCTCGACCTTTCGCACGCTCTCGCCGGCCCCTACTGCTCGACCATGCTGGCCGACTACGGTGCGCAGGTGATCAAGATCGAAACCCCTGGCAGTGGTGACATGTCGCGCGCCTGGGGGGCGCCGATGGCGGGCGGCGAGACCGCCTATTTTGTCAGCCTGCATCGCAACAAGCGCGGCATGGTGCTCGACCTCAAGCATCCGGAAGGCCGCGAAACGTTTTTACGCATGGCCGAAAAAGCCGACGTCGTGCTGGAGAATTTTCGGATCGGCGTACTCAAGCGCCTTGGCTTGGGCTACGAGGTCGTCAAGGCACGCAATCCGGGCATCGTCTATTGCTCGATCTCCGGGTTTGGGCAAGATGGCCCGTACCGGGATCGCGCCGCGCTCGACTTGATCGTGCAGGCCGAGAGCGGCTTGATCAGCGTGACCGGCGAGGCCGGTGGCGGCGGCGCGCGTTGCGGCATCTCGATTGCCGACATGGCCGCCGGCATGAACGCCGCCTACGGCATCATGCTGGCCTTGCGCGTCAAGGAGAAGACCGGTGCGGGCCAGTTCGTCGACATCTCGATGCTCGAAGGCCAGCTCTCGCTGCTGTCGACCATGATCGGGAATTATTTGTCCGACGGCGTGGTGCCGCGCCCGATGGGCACCGCCTACAAGGCGCTGCTGCCGTATCAAACCTTTCGTACCAAAACGCGCGACCTTGCGCTCGCGGTCGGCAGTGAAAAATTGTGGCGCCAGTTTTGCCCGCTGATCGGCATGCCCGGTCTGGCGACCGACCCGCGCTACAACAGCAACAATCAGCGCGACATCAACCGCGATGGGCTGATTGCCGAATTGCAGCGCGTGTTCCTGACGCGCAGCTATGAAGAGTGGGAGGCGCTGTTCGTCGAACACGGCATGCCGGTCGGCGCGATCAATGACCTCGCTGAAGTGGTCAACCATCCGCAGGTCAAGGCGCGCGGCGTGTTTGTCGAAACCGACCATCCGGTTGCAGGCAAGGTGCCGGTGGTCGGGCCGGCGATCCGGCTGTCGGACACGCCGGGCAGCGTGCGCACCCCATCGCCAACGCTCGGGCAGCACACCGATGAAATCCTGCGTGATGTACTCGGGCTGAGCGGCGAGACGATAGCCGCCATGCGCAAGGCGGGTGTGATGGGGGCAGTGACAACCGGGGAGACCAGCAAATGAGTGTGACGCAGGCACAAAAGGCGGCGCAGTTCAAAGCGCTGCATCAATCCGGCTGCTTCATCATTCCGAATCCGTGGGACGCCGGCTCGGCGCGCCTGCTGGCCGGCATGGGTTTCGCCGCGCTGGCCACCTCGAGCGGCGCTGCCGCCGGCGTGCTCGGTCGCAAGGACGGCGAAATCAACCGTGATGAAGCGCTGGCCCATGCACGCGTCATCGTGATGGCGACGGATCTGCCGGTGGCGGCCGATCTCGAAAATGGTTTTGGCGACACACCGGCCGACGCCGCCCTGACGATTCGCGGGGCGGCGGAAGTGGGGCTGGTGGGCGGCTCGATCGAAGATTCTTCAGGCGTGTTGACCCGCAAGATCTACGATTTCAACCACGCTGTCGAGCGCGTGGCTGCGGCAACCGAGGCGGCGCATGCGCAGGCGTTTCCATTCACTCTCACCGCGCGCTGCGAGAATTTTTTGCGCGGCAATCCCGATCTGGACGACACCATCCGCCGCTTGCAGGCTTATGAAAAGGCTGGCGCCGATGTGCTGTTCGCGCCAGGGCTGCCCGGCATCGACGCCATCCGAACTGTCGTCAAATCCATCGGCAAGCCGCTCAACGTCGTGCAAACCGCCGGCGGAATCCCCCTCGCCGAACTCGAAGCCGCGGGAGTTCGCCGCGTCAGCACCGGCGGCGGCCTCGCTCGCGTCTCTCTCACGGCGCTCAAGAAGGCCGGCGAAGAAATGCTCGCCACCGGCACGTTCAAGTTCGCCGACGACATCCTCACCACCGCCTGGCTCAACGATCTCATGCGGCGCTAGCGATTGGATCGGAGGTGGACCCTGCCCGGCTCACGTGCTATCGCACCGCCGCTGGCTGGGCTTCGCCGCCTGGTTGGCTTAGGCCCGATAAGAGTTCCACCTCCTGTCGGGCCTTTCATTTTCCGCTACAGCGTGAGCGGCTGCACCAAGCCATCCTTGAGCGTCACGATCCGATCCGCGCGGCGCGCCAGATCGTGGTTGTGCGTCGCAATCAGCCCCGCCGCGCCCTCGCCGCGGATCAGCGACTGCAGGGCAGCAAACACCAGATCGCTCGTCGCCGGATCGAGATTGCCCGTCGGCTCGTCGGCAAGGATCACTTTGGGATGGTTGGCCGCGGCCCGCGCAATCGCGACCCGCTGCTGCTCGCCGCCCGACAGCTCCGCCGGCCGGTGCGTGCCTCGTGGCCCCACGCCAAGCAGCTCCAGCAATTCGCGGCTCCGCTTCTCGGCCTCGCGCGGCCCTTTCCCCGCGAT
>JANLTL010000048.1:0-6573 GCA_031362905.1 Burkholderiales bacterium
GCCGGCCGGCAGCGCGAGAGCGACGCCAATGACCAGTACATTGAGCAGGCTGGAGAAGGGCGTGCGCCCGAGTTTGGCCAGCGTGGCCGCGAAGGCCATGCCGTGCAGGCGTAGCCAGGCCATCATGATGCGACAGTGCCCCTGGTGGATGCCTCGGTGCCGGCGGATGCCAACCCGGCTGGCGCGGATGGCAATGCCCCGGGCGCGTCGCCTTCAAGCAGACCGTTGACCAGGCGCAACGCGCGCGTTTTGGCTTTGGCCGCCGCGCGCATGATCACCTTTTCATCGTGAGTTGCGATCATCACGGTGACACCGACGCGGTTGAAATCGACAAACAGGTCAACGATCTCGCCGGCATACTCCGCATCCAGATTGGCAGTCGGTTCGTCCGCAATCAGGATCGATGGGCGGTTGACGATGGCGCGCGCGATCGCGAGGCGCTGCTGCTCACCGCCGGAGAGCGCGATGGGGTTCGACTTTTCGCGCGCCAGCAGGCCCACCTTGTCGAGCGCAGCGCGTGTGCGCTTCGCGCCTTCCTTGGGATGCACGCCGGTCACGTTGAGCGGCAGCATGACATTGTCAAACACGCTGCGGTCGTAGAGCAGCTTCTGGTCCTGAAAAACCTGGCCGATGTTGCGGCGTAAAAAGGGAATCGCGCGCGCTGTCATCGCCGACACATTCTGGCCGTTGACCATGACGCTGCCGGAATTGACGCGCTCGATCACCGGGATCAACTTGAGCAGCGTGCTCTTGCCTGCGCCCGAATGCCCGGTGATGAACAGCAATTCCGCATCCGCCACGGTGAACGAAACGCCCCTGAGCGCCGCGTAGCCGCCGGGATAGCGCTTGTGGACGGCGGAAAATTCGATCATGGGTTCAAGGCCTGGACGGCGCGCGATTCAATCGAGGCCGAGCATGGCGTTGGCATACTCGCGGGCATTGAACGGGCGCAAGTCATCAATCGTCTCGCCGACGCCGATGAAGTAGACCGGCTTGGGCCGTGCGCGCGCAATCGCGCACACCACGCCGCCTTTGGCAGTGCCGTCGAGCTTGGTAATGATGAGACCGGTGAGGCCGAGCGCATCGTCAAAAGCCCTGGTCTGCGCGACGGCGTTTTGCCCGGTGTTGGCGTCGAGGACCAGCAATACCTCGTGCGGTGCCGTGGCATCGGCTTTCGCAATGACGCGCTTGACCTTCTTGATCTCGTCCATCAAATTGAGCTGGGTTGGCAGGCGGCCGGCGGTGTCGGCGATGATGACATCAATGCCGCGCGCCTTGGCGGCCTGTACGGCGTCAAAAATCACTGCTGCGGCATCACCGCTTTGCTGTGCGATCACCGCGACGTTGTTGCGCTCGCCCCAGGTCATCAACTGCTCGCGCGCTGCGGCGCGAAAGGTGTCGCCGGCGGCGAGCAGCACGCTCTTTCCCTGCGACTGGAAGTATTTGGCAAGCTTGCCAATGGAGGTGGTCTTGCCCACGCCGTTGACGCCGCTGATCATTACTACCAGCGGTTTGGCGCGATCAAGGTCAAGCGGCTTCTCCAGCGGGCGCAGCAGATCGGCCACGACTTCGGCCAGCGCGCGCTTGAGCTCGTCGCCATTGCTGAGCTTCTCGACGCGGGCACGCTCCCACAAGCGCTCGATCAGCAATTGCGCGGCATCGACGCCACAGTCGGCCGCGATCAGCGCCATCTCCAGTTCGCCGAACAAGGCGTCATCGACCTTGACGGCGGTAAAGAGGCTGCCCAGTCCGGCGCGCGTTTTGGCGAGGCCGGCCTTGAGGCGAGTGGCCCATGAGCTTGTCGCGGGAAGACCCACGGGCTGAACTGCGGCCTGAACTGCGGGCACCGCTGCAGGGGGTGCTGCCAAATCCGTTGGTGCGGGCGGCTCTTGAGCGGGTTTCGATTTAAAGAGAGAAAGCATGGAACCTGCTGGCCCGTGAACACACTAAGCCGCATTCAAAGTGAACGCGTAGAATCTGCGCATTCTAACAAGAGCCCTCTCATGAAACTGTTTTCTTTGCTGGTCACATGGAGCGCCGTCGCCGCTTTTTCGCTGACAAGCGTCACGGCAACGGCACAGCCCACAGCAAGCCAGTCAGCGGCGGCACGTGAGACCACGCTGCCCAATGGCCTCAAGATCATTGTCAAGCAAGACCAGCGCGCGCCCACCATCGCCCACATGGTCTGGTACCGCGCCGGCAGCATGGATGAATTCAACGGCACCACCGGCGTTGCCCATGTGCTCGAACACATGATGTTCAAAGGCACCAAAACCCTGAAGGTGGGCGAGTTCTCCAAGCGTGTCGCGGCTGCCGGTGGGCGTGAGAACGCCTTTACGTCCAGGGACTACACCGCCTATTTTCAGCAGGTGCACAAGTCCAAACTTGAACTGGTGATGAAGCTCGAGGCCGACCGCATGGCCAATTTGCGCCTGACCGACGCCGAGTTTGCCAAGGAAATCAAGGTCATCATGGAGGAGCGTCGCTGGCGCACCGATGACCAGCCGCGCGCACTGGTCTATGAAAACCTGCTTGCTGCGGCATTCAAGGCGCACCCGTATCACATCCCCACCATCGGCCAGATGCGTGATCTCGAGACCATGAAAGGCCAGGATGCACGCGACTGGTACACGCGCTGGTACGCCCCCAACAACGCCACACTGATCGTGACCGGCGACGTGTCGTTCGATGAGGTCGTCAAGCTTGCGCAAAAATACTACGGCCCGCACAAGGCGAAAAAACTGCCCGAGCGCAAGGCGCAGGACGAACCAGAGCAGTTGGGCATGCGCCGCGTGATCGTCAAGGCGCCGGCTGAATTGCCCTATGTACTGCTGGCGTTTCGCACGCCGGGCGTGCGGGATGTGGAGAAGGATGTCGAACCCTTTGCGCTCGAGGTGTTGGCCGGCGTGCTCGATGGTCACGACGGTGCGCGGCTCACCACCAACCTGATTCGCGGCACGCGCATCGCGGTCGAGGCGGGGGCGGGCTACGAGTCCACCCAGCGCGGCCCGGCCTTGTTCACGCTCGAAGGGACGCCGGCTGATGGCAAGAGCGCTGCCGATGTCGAAGCAGCGTTGCGCACCGAGGTGAAGAAGATTGCCGATGCCGGCATCAGCGAAGCCGAACTCAAGCGCGTCAAGGCGCAGGTGGTGGCGCAGCAGGTCTACAAACGCGATTCGATTTTTGGCCAGGCGATGGAGATCGCAACTGTCGAGATGTCGGGCTTCTCGCACAAACAGATTGACCGCATGCTCGACAAGGTGCGCGCAGTGACGGCGGCCGATGTGCAGGCAGTGGCGAAGAAATATTTTGGTGACGACCAGTTGACGGTGGCGACACTGTCGCCGTTGCCCTTGAGCAACAAAAAGCCGGCGGCAGCGCCGGCCGGGGCGAGGCATTGAGATGATCCTTTTTCGGATTGTTCGTGCAGTCACCCGCGTCTTGGCCACCATAGCCGGGGCCATCATCTGCGTTGCGACGCCGAGCGCAGCCCAAGCCGCGTTGCCGGTTCAATCGTGGAACGCCAAGACCGGCGCCAAAGTGCTGTTTGTCGAGGCTCGCAGCATTCCGATGATTGATCTGCGCGTTGATTTTGACGCCGGTTCGCGCTACGACCCCCCCGCCAAAGCCGGGCTGGCCGCGATGACGCAGGGCTTGCTCGCCCTCGGCGCCAAAGTGCAAAACGAGGTGCTGACCGAGCAGCAGATCGCCGACCGATTCGCTGATGCCGGTGCCCAACGCGGTGGCAGCACCGACCTCGACCGCGCCGGTGTCTCGCTGCGCACCTTGTCGTCGCGCACCGAGCGTGAGGCGGCGTTGACCACGCTCGCCGGCATCCTCGCGGCGCCGGCTCTGGCAGAGGAGGTGCTGACGCGAGAAAAGGCACGGCGCATTGCGGCGATCAAGGAAGAAGAGACCAAGCCTGAAGTCATCGCCGACCGTGCCTTTGACCGCGCTTTGTACGGCGCGCACCCTTATGGCCACAATCAGACGGCGGCGAGCATCGACGCCATTACGCGCGCCGACCTGCAAGCGTTTTACTCGGCCAACTATGGCGCGCGCCGTTCGGTGGTTGCGATCATCGGCGATCTCTCGCGCGCCGAAGCAGAGGAGATCGCCGAGCGCCTCACAAACGGCCTGCCGGCCGGCAGCGTTGCGCCGGCGCTCCCCCCGGTGCCGCCGCAACAGCCGAGCGAGTTGCGCATCCCCCATCCGGCGACGCAAAGCCACATCCTGATCGGCAGTGCCGTCATGAAACGCGGTGATCCTGACTACTTCGCGTTCACCACTGGCAATTACATCCTCGGCGGTGGCGGCTTCGTCTCGCGCCTGATGGAACAGGTGCGCGAGAAGCGCGGCCTCGCCTACAGCGTGTACAGCTACTTCTCGCCCCTGATGCAGGAAGGACCGTATCAGGCGGGCTTGCAGACCAAGAAAGAGCAGGCCAATGAAGCGCTGGCACTGGTGCGCAAGATCATCGCGGACTATGTTGCCAGCGGCCCCACTGCCAAGGAACTGCGTGCTGCCAAAGACAATCTGGTGGGTGGCTTCGCGCTGCGCATCGACAGCAACCGCAAGATCCTCGACAACCTGTCGGCGATCGGTTTCTACAATCTGCCGCTCGACTATCTCGACACCTGGAGTGCCAGGATCGAGAAGGTCAGCGCCGAAGACATTCGCCGCGCGCTCAAGAAACACCTCAAGCCGGAGCAGTTCTCCACCGTGATTGTGGGTGCGCCGGAAAAGTGAGGTGTGACGTGACGCGCGTACCGCCAGGCCACGCACCGCAAGGCCGCTCAACACAAGGCCACGCACCGCCACGCCATGCAACACAGGGCCAGGTTCGCATCATCGGCGGCGCCTGGCGTAGCCGCGTGCTGCGCTTTCCCACCGCGCCGGGTTTGCGCCCCACCTCTGACCGGGTGCGCGAAACGCTGTTCAACTGGCTCGGGCAAGACCTCACCGGCAAGCACTGTCTCGACCTGTTTGCCGGTTCGGGCGCGCTCGGCTTTGAAGCGCTGTCGCGCAATGCCAAGTCGGTGGTGATGGTCGAGCACGATGCGAAGGCGCGCGCGGCGCTCTCGGGCAATGCCAATTTGTTGCAAGCCGGACCGCGGCTGACGATTGACGCAAGCGATGCGCTACAATTTTTGCGTACCCTCACGGCGCGGCAGAGACAGCGGTTCGATCTGATTTTTTGTGATCCGCCGTTTCGCGAAACATGGTTTGACAAAGGCTGGCCGGCATTGGCTGCAGCACTCGCCGAGGGTGCGCTGGTGTATGCCGAGAGCGGGGCGCCGCTGCAAGCGCCTGCGCCGTGGCAGGCGGTCAAGTCCGGCAAGGCCGGTCAGGTGTTTTATCAGTTGCTGGCGCATCCACATTCAGTGGTGGCGCTGGCCCAATGAAAGCAGGCAATCATGGTCAGAGCGGTATACCCGGGCACGTTTGACCCTCTCACGCTGGGCCACGAGGACTTGTTCCGACGTGCGTCAAGCCTCTACGAAGAAGTGGTGATTGCGATCGCCGACAGCCGTGCCAAGCGCCCTCTGTTCACGCTCGATGAGCGCCTGGCGATTGCGCGTGAAGCCCTTGCGCCCTACACCAACGTGAGAGTCGAGGCCTTTCGTGGCTTGTTGATCGACTTCGTGCGCAGCCAGCAGGCGCAGGTGATACTGCGCGGTCTGCGCACGGTGTCGGATTTTGAATACGAGTTTCAACTGGCCGGCATGAACCGCAAGATGCTGCCCGATGTCGAGACAGTGTTCATGACGCCGTCAGAAAATTACCAATTCGTGTCGGCCACCCTGGTGCGCGAGATCGCCTCGATGGGCGGCAATGTGACGCAATTTGTGTCACCTTCGGTCAAGCGCTGGCTCGATCAGAAGCTCGCCAAGACGCCGGCTGCATAGACCGGTGGCGGCGCAAGCAAGGGGTGCTGCATGGCGCTGATGATCACTGACCGCTGCATCAATTGCGATGTGTGCGAGCCGGAATGCCCGAATGACGCGATCTCACTGGGCATCGAGATCTACGAAATCGACCCTGCCAGGTGCACCGAGTGTGTGGGGCACTACGACACGCCGCAATGCGTCGCGGTGTGCCCGGTCGCTTGCATCCCGCTCGATCCGGACCGGGTCGAGACGCCAGACCAGTTGCTGAAAAAATACCGGCAGTTGACCGGCTGGTCCGCCTGAGGCAAACGCGCTGCGGCTGGGTCAGCTTTTGTCCATGGTATCGGCCTGAAACCCTTGGTACGCGGGCCTCTTGACACGCTGTCAGTGAAAACCCTTGGTGGGTGCGGATTCCAGCCTCATGCCCAAGGCGACGGAACACTACAGCGACACATCAAAGCCCGCACCCGGCCCTTCAAGATCCTGCGTCATGTCCTGCGCGAGCATCACTTCGAGTTCCTGCCGCAGACTGTCCAGGTAGAGTACCTGGCGCATCATCGCACTCTCGGCTTCGCGCAATTCCGACACGCGTGACTCCAGCGTGTCGGTGGCGAGGTGAATGCGTTTGACCGAGTCAAGGCGCCGCCGCAACTGCTGCTGGCGCTCTTTGACCTGCCCTTCG
>JANLTL010000544.1:0-2129 GCA_031362905.1 Burkholderiales bacterium
GCGTTCGGGGAAGGTATCGCGGATGAACGCGGTATCAATCGCGCCATCCACAATCACATGTCCGACGTGAATGCCCTGCGTCCCCAGCTCGCGCGCCATGCTCTGCGCCAGCGCACGCAGCGCGTGCTTGCCGCCGGCAAACGAGGCAAAGCCGACGCCGCCGCGCAGGCTGGCCGTCGCGCCGGTAAACAGAATCGTGCCCTGCTGGCGCGGCAGCATCATGCGCGCCGCCTCACGCCCGGCGAGAAATCCGCCGAAGGCGCACATCTCCCATACCTTGCGATACACCCGCGCGGTGGTTTCGGTGATGCCAAAGCGCACGTTGCCGCCGATGTTGAACACGCATACCTTGATCGGGCCAATGCTGGCCTCGATGTGGGTAAAGAGCTTTATGACTTCTTCTTCCTCGCGCGCGTCCGAACCGAAGGCGTGGCAGACGCCGCCAGCCGTCTCGATCTCGCTCTTGAGGGGATCGAGCTTGTCGGCATGGCGGCGCGTGACGCAGGCGGTATAGCCTTCGCGCGCAAAGCGTTTGGCGATGGCGCCACCGAGCGCATCGCCGGCGCCGATCACGAGTGCAACAGGTTTCATGGTCTCATCCCGAAAGAGCTGGGTCCGGCGCACCGTAGCGGCGCCGCCAGATTGGCAAACTCGCACAACAACCCACGCGTCTCGCGCGGGTCGATGATTTCTTCGACCAGGAATTGTTCCGCGGTCCGGAATGGGGAAGTGTATTGCTTCAGGCGTGCTTCGATTTCGGCGAGCTTGGCCGCCGGATCGCTCGAAGCTTCCAGCTCGCCCTTGTAGGCGGCCTCCAGCCCACCGGCAATCGGCAGTGACCCCCATTCGCCTGAGGGCCATGCATAGCGCAGATTGAAGCGCCGCGTCGATTGGTGCGCCGCGCCGGCCACGCCGAACACGCGCCGCACCAGGATCGAACACCACGGTACGGTCGCCTGATACACCGCCGCCATGGCGCGTGCGCCGTAACGGATGGTTGCGGCTTGTTCGGCTTCGACGCCGATCAGGAAGCCCGGAATATCGACCAGGTGCACCACTGGCAGATGAAAGGTCTGCGCCATATCGATGAAGCGAACCAGTTTTTCGGATGCACGCGCAGTCCAGGCGCCGCCGTAGTGGTGCGGATCGCTGGCCACCACCGCCACCGGCCAGCCGTCAAGGCGCGCAAAGCCGGTAATAACCGAGCGGCCCCACATCTTGCCGATTTCGAAGAAGGATCCCTGATCAACCAGTGCGTGGACGATCGGGCGCATCTGGTACACCTTGCGCGGGTCGCGCGGTACCGCACTGAGGAGCTTTTCTTCGCGGCGCCTGGGGTCGTCGGTTGGCGTGGCGCGGGCCGGCAGCTCGTACACCGACGTCGGAAGGTAGGAGAGAAAGCGCCGCGTTCGCGCAAATGCTTCGGCTTCGCTCGTGACCACGTCATCGACAGTGCCGTTGCGGCCGTGGATGTCGGTGCCGCCCAGTTGGTCCTTGGTGACAGTCTGGCCGATGCGCGCGACCACGGGCGGCCCGGCGGCGAAGATTTGCGAAATGCCTTGCACCATCAGGGAGTAGTGGCTGGTGGCGACGCGCGCGGCGCCGAGCCCGGCCACCGAGCCCAGTGCCAGCCCCACCACCGGCACCTTGGACAGGTTGTCTACGGCAAATTGCCAGTTGGCCATCGCCGGCACGTAGGTGCGACCGGTCATTTCAATCGTTTTGACGGAACCGCCCCCGCCGGTGCCATCGACCAGGCGCACCAGCGGTAAGCGCAGTTCGTTCGCCATGCGCTCTACGTAAATCAGCTTTTCGACCACCCCGCCATCGTTGGCGCCACCACGCACGGTGAAATCGTCACCCGAGACCACCACCGTACGTGCGTCGATCGTGCCACGCCCGATGATCTGATTGGTGGGGCTGAAGGACGTCAGTGCGTTGTCGGCATCATAGGCCGCAAAGCCGCTCGCAGAGCCAATCTCGCGAAAACTGCCGTCGTCCAGCAATGCCGCAATGCGTTCGCGAACCGTGAGCTTGCCGTTGGCCTTGTGACGCGCCACTTTCTCCGGGCCACCCAGATTGCGGGCCAGGGTCTGACGCTTCTTGAGTTCGTCGAGTTCGGGTTGCCA
>JANLTL010000558.1:0-6840 GCA_031362905.1 Burkholderiales bacterium
CAACCATCACCGCCGGGAGTGGTGCTGCGGCTGCGGCAGCTGCGACAGGTCCATTGAGGGCGTCGGGTTTGTTGGATGCGCCCTTGGGCACGCCAAGTGCGCCAGGCACCCCGGGTACATTGGGTACGCCGCTCACGGCGAGCCTCAGTCATCGGCGCATTCCCGTGCCGTTGCCGAGCCCATGGTTCTGGGCACTCGCCGTTCTCTATGCCTTGCTCGGCCTCGCCGGGCACGATCCATGGAAGCAGGATGACGCAGCCGGCTTCGGCATCGCCTGGAGCATGGCACATGGGGCACTCGCCGACTGGCTGATACCCAACATCGCCGGGCAAATGGTGCCTGAAGAAGGGCCGCTCGCCTTTTGGCTCGCTGCTGTGTTCATCAAGCTGCTCGGTGGTGTGCTGCACGGACATGACGCCGCGCGCCTTGCCACCGCCGTCTGGACGCTCACTGCCATCTATGCCGCCTACCGCGCCGCGCGTGCTGCTTTCGGCGACGCCGAGGGGCGGCTTGCGGTACTCGCCCTGCTCGCTTGCCCGGGACTGTTGGCACGCACGCACGAGATCGCTGCAGAGCCGGCTTTCATCGCCGCCTGCGCCTTGCTGCTGTGGAACCTGGCCGCAGCACCAGCGCGCGCCCACTCGCCGCGCGGTGCCTTCGCCATGGCCGCTGCGCTGGGATTGACTCTCGGCATGGCAGCGCTGGCACGCGGCCTTCCCGCCGCACTCACGCTCTGTGTCGCACTGATTCTGCTGGCCGTGATTGACGCGGCATGGCGCACGCCGCGCCTGCTGCTGGTGATGGGCGGTGGCGTTGTGATCGCTCTGTTCGCGTTCGCGGTCTGGACTCGCAGCACCGTGGCACTGATTGAACACGATGGCGCCGCCTACATGCATTTTTACGGCCGCTGGATGGCGGCGCAATTCGATTTTCCGGTGTGGACCGAATGGCGTTCCGCCGTCAAGACCCTTGCCTGGTTCGTATTTCCGCTCTGGCTGGTTGTGCTGTGGTGGACGCTGCGACGGCGCAAGTCCTTTCTTGGCGAGACCGAGCCGCGCCGCCTGCATCTGCCGGCGCTCGCACTTGCGCTCGCCAGCATCATTGCCCTGTGCTGGACGCATACCTTGTCACAGGCAGTGCTGCTACCCCTGCTGCCGGCACTCGCGGTACTGGCGGTGCCGGCGCTGAGCCGCCTGGCCAAGGGCGTAGCCGCCGGCATCGACTGGTTCGGCCGCATTACCTTTACCCTCGGCGCGGCGCTCATCTGGCTCGGCTACTGCGCGCTGCAAATGGGCTGGCCACCGCGCATTGCCGCAAACTTCGAGCGCCTGCAACCGGGTTTCGAAGCGGCATTTGCACCGGTGTCGTTTCTGGTTGCACTTGCCGCCACCGGCGCCTGGCTGATCGCGAGCGCGCGCAGTGAGCGCACCGTGTTGCGCGCGGTCACGCACTGGGCCTACGGCATCGTGCTCATGTGGATCTTGCTGATGACCCTGCTGTTGCCCTGGGTGGATTATGGAAAATCCTATCGCGGCGCGGCCACCAGTCTGAAAGCCGCTCTGGGAGCGGATCTTCAAGGCACCTGCCTGGAGACCCGCAACCTGGGCCTGTCTGAGCGTGCCTCGTTTCACTATTTTCTGCAATTGCCGTTCGGTGCCCAATGCGCCTGGCTGCTGGTGCAGGCGCGCGAGGGCGATTCGCGCACGCCACCCCCGGGGTCACGTCTCGTGTGGGAGGGAAACCGGCCTGGCGAGCGCCAGGAACGATTCCAGCTCTACAAAAAATGACTTTGATGACAATCCATTCTGGCACGCGTAACCCATTGGCCGACGCCGGCAGCGCTGCGGCGGGCACCTCCACGGGTGAGCTGGCGGCTGGCGCCGCGCAATGGCAGGCACTGGCGACACACAGCAACGACATGCAGGCCGTGCACCTGCGCGACCTGTTCGCCGCTGAACCGCAGCGAGCTGCGCAGATGAGTGTGATGGCTGGCCCGCTGTACATTGACTACTCAAAACATCGAGTTACTGCCACCAGCTTCCAACTATTGCAAGCACTTGCGCACGCACGCGGCGTCACCGGCTGGCGTGAACGCATGCTTGCCGGCGAAGCGATCAACAACAGCGAGGGCCGTGCTGCCCTGCACATGGCCCTGCGCGGCAGCGGGCCGTCCGCCGCGCAGGGCGTAGCGCGCGCCGAACTCCACAAAATGCATGCGCTCAGTGACGCTGTTCGCAGCGGCGCGCGGCGCAGCGCCAGTGGCAAGCCCTTTACCGACGTAATCCATGTCGGCATCGGCGGCTCCGACCTCGGCCCGCGCCTTGCCCTCGCGGCCCTGCAAGGCAGCGCTGAACAGGCGCTGCGTGTGCATTTCGTAGCCAACATAGACCCGCACGAACTAGACACCGTGCTGGCACGTTGCGATGCCGCCACGACCCTCGTCGTCATCATTTCCAAAACCTTCAGTACGGTCGAAACCTTGCTCAATGCTACCCATGCCCGCGCGTGGCTGGCCGGGGCGGAAGGCACTACAACAGATGGGACGACCGCAGAGACTGCGGACACAGTGGATACCTTCAGTGGTCACGCCAATCTGATCGCCGTGACCAACAACCCGGGTGCAGCGCAAGCGTTTGGTGTCCCCCGGAGCCAGATACTGAGCTTGCCCGACTGGGTCGGCGGGCGCTTTTCGCTCTGGTCGGCAGTGGGCCTCTCGGTCATGCTCGCGTTCGGCAGTAACACCTTCAATGCGCTGCTGGCCGGCGCGGCAGAGATGGATGCCCATTTCATTGGTACGCCGCTCGAGTGCAACGCGCCGGTGATCCTCGCCTTGCTGTCGGTTTGGAACATCAATTTTCTCGGTGCACAAAGCCGCGCCGTGCTGCCCTATTCACAGCGCCTCGCTTTGCTGCCAGACTACTTGCAGCAGCTTGAAATGGAATCGAACGGCAAGCGCATCGGGCGCGCGGGCGGCGAGTTGGCCTATGCCACCGCACCGGTGGTCTTCGGCAGCGTCGGCGCCAACAGTCAACATTCATTTCATCAGCTGCTGCATCAGGGCACGCATCTGGTACCTTCCGAATTCATCGTGCTGCGCGCTGGTGACGACGAGCGCAGCCGCATGCTCGCGGTCAATGCCTTGGCGCAAAGCGCGGCCTTGATGGCTGGTGATCCTGCGCAGCCGGAGGCGACGCCCGGCAATCAACCTTCCACCACTATCGTGCTCCCTGCACTCAACGCGCATACACTCGGCGCACTGCTCGCGCTCTACGAGCACAAGGTATTTGTTGAAGGCGTGTTGTGGGACATCAACAGCTTTGACCAGCCTGGCGTCGAATTGGGCAAGCGCCTCACCACTACGCTGCTGCCGGTTCTCGATGACAGCACAGTGCCCCCGACGACGGATGCTTCGACCCGCGCGCTCCTGGCGCGGATCCGGTGAACCATCACCAGCCGGGCCAGTTGCCGCCACAGGCCGGCGCGAACGCCGCACGGGAGACGAAGCGGTACCGACGATGAATCGACTGTTGGCACGCCGCATCATCGACCTTGGCTGGCCAGTGCTGGTGGCGCAACTGGCCACCATGGCCAACAGCGTGATCGATACCGTGATGGCCGGCCACTACTCGGCGCGCGCGCTGGCCACCGTAGGCCTGGGTTCGTCGATCTACTTCTCCATCTTCATCACCCTGATGGGCATTCTGATCGCGCTCAGCCCGATCACCGCACAGCACTTCGGCGCCGGCCGTCATGATGCGATCACCCATGACGTGCGCCAGGGGCTGTGGATGGCGCTCATGCTCTCGTCTATCGGCGTGGTGCTGCTCGGCTTTCCTGATCCATTCCTCACCCTCTCGGGCATGCGTCCCGAGATCGCGCACGACGTGCGCGCCTATCTGCAGGCGCTGATGTGGGCGGCGCCCGCCATGCTGGCATTTCGTGTCTTCGCCAGTTTCGCGACCGCCGTGTCGCAGCCGCGCGCGGTCATGGTGATCCAGTTGCTCGGCCTCGCGCTCAAGATTCCACTCAACTGGATACTGATGTACGGCAAGTTCGGCGTACCGGAACTTGGCGGTATCGGCTGCGCCTGGGCACTGGTGATTGAAGCCTGGCTCATGCTCGGTGCCGCGCTAGCCTGGCTGCACGTGGGCCCGGGGCTGTCGCGCTATCGGGTGTTCGCTCGCATCGACGCGATTGACTGGCGCGCGCAGTGGCATATTGCCAGGCTTGGCCTGCCGATCGGCATTTCATTCCTGATTGACGTGACCTCCTATACGTTCATGGCGCTATTCATCGCGCGCCTCGGCGAAGGCCACTCGGCGGCGCAACAGATCGCGGCAAACGTTGGCGCGCTCGCCTACATGGTGCCTCTGGCTATTGCAAACGCCGCCGCCGTCGTTACAGGCCAGCTGATCGGGGCAGGCGAGGCTGCGCGGGCACGGGCAGCCGGTTGGACCGGCATCGGCTTGTGCGCCACGGCCGCCCTCGCCACCGGCCTGGGCATTTATCTCCTGCATGGCCCCATCGCGCGCGCCTACACGATTGATGCGCAGGTTGCGCTGCTGGCGGCGCCGCTGGTCATGCTGGTGGCAGCGTTTCATGTGTTCGATGCCATCAACGCGGTCGCGGCCAACGTGGTGCGCGCCTACAAGAAGGCGCTGGTGCCGATGTTGTCGTTCGCCCTGGCGTTGTGGATCGTGGGCCTTGGCGGCGGCTACCTGCTGGCGTTTGGTGCGCCATCGTCCCCCTCGTCCTTGCACGCACTCTGGGTACTGCTGCCGGGCACTACAGGTCTGGCGCCGCTCGGTGCCGCGGGCTTCTGGATCGGCGCCATCGCCGGCATGGCGCTCGCAGCTACCATCGGCCTGGCTTACTTCGCCATCGTATCGAAGGCAGCGTTGCGCCGCTAATGCACGGACGACTCCGTAGTGGCCGCGGGGTCGAGCGCGATCACGCTTTCCAATTCGGGATGCAGACCTCGTCGTCCCGCATAGACTGCAGCGATATGCTGCATATCGGCAGCCACGTCGCCGCTGAGTTCAACAAATTCGTCGATGCCAACAACGCGCGAATCGAAATCGAAATACGCGAGACCCAGGGGTACCTTGAGACTGCGCGTGAGGTGATAGAAGCCGGAGCGCCAGTACGGCAAACGGCGGCGCGTCCCCTCCGGCGAGAGCGCCAGCCAAAACGCAGGTTCGCGCTGCATCAACCGCGCCAGTTCGCCCACCGCCCCACTGGGCGCATGACGGTTCACCGGACGGCCACCCCAACGCCGCAACAACGGCGCAGCGAGCGCACCGAACCACCCGCGGAACAAGGTCTCCTTGCCGATCCAGCGAATCGGCAGATTCAGGGTCCAGATCGCCAGCAACCCAATCGGGAAATCCCAATTGCTTGTATGCGGGTAGGCGATGATGACGCCATGTGGCGCAGGCAGTCGGCCATCAAATGCGACACGCCAGCCAAAAAAACGCAATATCCGGAAAGCGACATGCGCGCGCAACGGCGCACTTGGTAGCGGTACAAATCCGTTGTTGACGGCCTCTTTCACGCGCTTTGCCTGTGTCATCAACCCCTGTACGCAGACCCGACATTCGGACCCCGCACACAGGCTGCTTTGCAATCCCTGCTCAATTCCAGTAGCCTGGCGCCGGCAGCTCATTGAACACCTTCTTGAGCTGTTCGGCCCAGCGCCCGCGGATCGATGCGAAATACTCGTCTTTGGCGCCAATCAACTTGTGCTTCTTGACACACAGGGCGTCGCGCTCGTAGCACAACAAATCGAGCGGCAGCCCTACCGACAGATTCGATTTGATGGTCGAATCCATCGAGATCAGCGCGCACTTGGCCACTTCTTCGAGTGACAGGCGGCCCTCAATCACCCGGTCGAGAATCGGCTTGCCATACTTCGATTCGCCAATCTGGAAGTAAGGCGTCTCGTCAGTGGCCTCGATGAAATTACCGGCCGCGTAATGGCTGAACAGGCGCGGCGCTTCGCCCTTGACCTGCCCGCCAAAGACCAAACTGACGTTGAACTCGATGCCAAAGTCCTTGAGTGACTCCGCATCGCGTTCGTGCACTTTGCGGATCGCTTCTCCGACCAGCTTGGCGGCCGAAAACATGTTGGGGCAAGACGCCAGGCTTTTCTCGCCGGTGTTTTGCATCGACATGCGCAGGCTACTGGCCACTGACTGGCTGATCGACAGATTGCCTGCCGTCAGTAGCACCATGACCCTTTCGCCAGGGGTTTCAAACACATGCATCTTGCGAAAGGTATTGATCTGGTCCACGCCGGCGTTGGTGCGCGAATCCGACAAAAACACCAGACCCGCCTCGTTGCGGATGGCGACACAGTAAGTCATGGGAGGGAGAGATAGGAGAAGGAAAACAGACGTATGGTACCGTCAGAACGATGCACGCGGCGCAACCCGCTAGTGACGTCGCCCGGGGTAAATACTGGCGCAATAATTGCGCTCTGAATCAGATCATTGCATCAACCGGCCAGATTGGCGGCGGACCCATCACATCGCAACCGCAACTTCAGGAGTTTCCCCTTGTCGATCCACGTCGCCCTCAACCACGTCACGCACTACACCTACGACCGCCGCATTCATCTCGGCCCGCAGGTGGTGCGTCTGCGCCCGGCGCCGCACAGCCGTACGCGCATCCTGTCGTACTCGATGAATGTGACGCCGGTCGAGCATTTCATCAATTGGCAACAGGACCCGCAGTCCAACTACCTGGCGCGTCTCAGTTTTCCCGAAAAAACCACAGAGTTGCGCATCGAAATCGATCTGGTGGCCGAGATGTCGGTACTCAATCCTTTCGATTTCTTTG
>JANLTL010000573.1:0-2004 GCA_031362905.1 Burkholderiales bacterium
AGCATCATTCGCACCGAGCGCACCAAGGGCAAGGCAATTGGCGTCACCGACATCGGTGACTGGCGCGACACCCAGGACCTGTTGTCCAAGTTCGCCAAGCTCAACCCGCAGGCTGACCTGAACACCTACTTCACCAACGAATATCTGTCCGAAGCGCCTTACCTGCCGAAAAGATAATGGCGGCTGACGCTTACATACGGCTCGACAACGTCAGCAAGGTCTACCAGTCCAAAGCCGGTCCGGTCGAGGCCTGCGGCGAGATCAATCTCGACATCCGCGAGTCGGAATTCGTTGCTGTCGTGGGCCCGAGCGGCTGTGGCAAGACCACCATTCTCAAAATGGTGGCCGGGCTGCAGCCACGCAGCTCGGGCTCGATCACGATCGGGGGGCGCGTCGTCAACGCACCGCAGACTGACCTCGGCATCGTGTTTCAGGATGCGATCCTGCTCGACTGGCGCAACGTGCTCGACAACGTGCTCCTGCAGGTGGATATTCGCAAGCTTGACCGCGCGCAGTACGAGCCGGTGGCGCGGCGCCTGCTCCAAGCCACTGGCCTGGCGGGCTTCGAGAACCACAAGCCGTTTGAGCTCTCTGGTGGCATGCGCCAACGCGTGTCGATCTGCCGTGCGCTGGTGCACGACCCGCCATTGCTGCTGATGGACGAGCCGTTCGGTGCGCTTGATGCGCTTACGCGCGAACAGATTGCGATGGACATCCAGCGCGTCTGGATGGAAAAGCGCAAGACTGCGCTGTTCATCACGCACAGCATTCCCGAGGCGGTGCTGTTGGCCGACCGCGTGGTGGTGATGAGCCCGCGCCCCGGGCGCATCGCCGAGATCATCGACATCGACCTGCCGCGCCCGCGCAAGCTCGACAGCATGCCCGAGAAGTTCAGCGAATACACCGGGCGCATCCGCAGCATTTTCAAGGCCACCGGCGTGCTCGCGATGGATTGATTGACGAAAAGCAAACGATGACAACCATCTCGATGCATGCGCAGGCCGCTGCCACATCATTCTCGGTGCGCAGCATTGAACTGCGTGAGCGGCCGGTGGTACTGCGCTTGCCGTTCCGCTTTGGGGTGGTGACGCTGACGCACTGCCCGCAGGCGTTTGTGCAGGTGCGGATCCGCCTGCCCGACGGGCGCGAGATCAACGGTGCGGCAGCCGAGATGATGGCGCCCAAGTGGTTCGACAAGAACCTCGCATTGTCGAATGAAGACAACTTCAACCAGCTGCGCGACGTGCTGCTGCTGGCGCGCGAGGCGTACCTGTCCGACCCCACGCCTGACACCGCGTTCGGCCACTTTGCACGTCACTATGACGCCCACCAGTTGACTAGCGCCGCGCGCGGCTACAACCCGCTTCTCGCGAACTACGGGCCGGCCCTGATCGACCGCGCCATTCTCGACGCGCTGTGTCGCGCCCACGGCGCCTCGTTTTACGCCGCGATGCAGAGCAATCTGGCCGGCATCCATGGCGCGCATCCGGAATTCGCCGGCATCGACTTCGACCGCTTTCTCGCCACCCAAAAGCCGGCCATGTCGATTGAAGCGCGCCACACGGTAGGCATGGTCGACGCCATCTCTGCCGCCGATCTTCAGGAACCGGTCAACGACGGCCTGCCCGAAACCCTGGAACAGGTGGTCGCGCATTACGGCCACCGCTATTTCAAGCTCAAGGTCGGCGGCAAGCTGGAAGCCGATGTCGAACGCCTGACGGCCATCGCCACGGTGCTCGACCGCATCGGCGAGCCTTACTTCGCCTCGCTCGACGGCAACGAACAATACGAGGATGCAGAGCAGGTCAAGGAGCTGCTCGCGCGCATGCATGCCACACCCAAGCTGCAACGCCTGACCGCATCGATCCTGTTCGTGGAGCAGCCAGTCGCCCGCAAAACGGCTCTGGCGGCGGATTTCCGCGGCAATGTCCTCGGGCTGCCGGTCATCATCGACGAATCCGACGGCGCCCTCGACACCTTCATCGCGGCGCGTGAGCGCGGCTA
>JANLTL010000616.1:0-5209 GCA_031362905.1 Burkholderiales bacterium
GTCCGCCCTGCTCGCCGTCATCGCGATGGCCGGATGCGCCCCACTCATCACCCAAAGCCCGGGCAAGGGCCTCAGCCCGGTCAACGCCGTCTCCGAGGGCGACGACAAGCATCTGATGCTGTTCGGCCACGACGTGGTCAGCTACTTCACTGAAGGCGCACACAAAAAGGGCTCGACCGCGATCAAGAGCGTGTACAAGGAAGTAACCTTCCGATTCTCCAAGCCCGAGCACAAGGCGCTGTTTGACAAAGAGCCGGAAAAATACATACCGCAATACGGCGGCTACTGTGCCAACGGCATCGCCTACGCCATTCCCTGGGGTGGTGATGCTGACGCGTGGATGATCCGGGACGGCAAGCTCTACATTTTCGGCGGCAAAGGCTCGAAAGATGCCTACATGCTTGACGTGCCGAAAAATCAGGGCCTGGCCGACAAATATTGGAAGGAAGAAGTCAGCGGCTCAAACGCCTTTTTCCAGCGCACCATGCGCACCACGTTCAACAAAGTGGCGCACTACAAGAGCGGTAAGGAATTGGCCGACGAGGTCGCGAAGGCACAAGCGCTGAAGAAGTAGCAAGCGGCACGCCCCGGATTCTCACGGCAAATCCGCATGCCCCACAAACCCTTGGCAGACAAGGGTTTGTGGGGCATTTTCATTTGGCGTTGGGGAAGAACAACCGCTCGCCGCCGATCCTGTAGGCGGCGATGGTTTGTTGACCCTGGACCGACAGCAGCCAATCAACGAAGGCTTGACCCAGTTCTTTCTTCACATGTGCGTGCTTTGCCGGGTTGACCAGCAATACGCCATATTGATTGAACAGTCTGGTGTCACCCTCAACCACGATACTGAGGTCTTGGCGGTTTTTGAACGATAGCCAGGTACCCCTGTCGGCCAGCACATAGGCATTCATCGACGCCGCCGTGTTGAGCGCTGCACCCATGCCGCAGCCGCATTCGCGGTACCACGCGCCGCTTGGCTTGCCCCCGCCCTTGTCCACATCGACGCCCGCCATCTTCCAGTAACGCAGTTCGGCTGTGTGGGTGCCGCTCTTGTCGCCGCGCGAGACGAAGGGAGACTTTGACGCCTCCATTTTTCTTAGGCCATCGAGCACATCGCGGCCTTTCGCCTTGGCCGGGTCAGCTTTCGGCCCGATGACGATGAAGTCGTTGTACATCACTTCTTTGCGTTCGACACCGAATCCCTCGGCCACGAATTTTTCTTCAGCCGCCTGGTCATGCACGAACACCACGTCGGCATCGCCGCGCCGCCCCTGATCGAGCGCCTGCCCGGTGCCAACCGCAACCACGCGCACCTTGATGCCGGTCTTCTTCTCGAACGCCGGGAGCAAATGTGTGAACAGGCCTGATTGTTCGGTCGAGGTCGTTGAAGCCACGACAATGAATTTCTCCTGAGCCTGGAGCGGCGCGTGCGGCGCGGCGGCGAGCCACATTGCGGTGAGCGCCTGCGCAATGCGCTGCGCAAAGACATTTTTCATTCGAGATCTCCTTTTAAATAATCACGTCCCGCTTGCGACACCGGCTCGCCGAAAAATTGCGCCGCGCCGGTCTGCTCGGTGACGCGGCCCTGATGCAGAAAGATCACATCCCCGGCGAGACGCTTGGCGACGCCGCGGTGATGCGTGGTCATCACGATCGCGGTACCGCCGGCGGCGATCTCGCTGATGATGGTTTCGACCGCGCGAATCGCGTGCGGGTCGAGGCTGGCGGTTGGCTCGTCGAGCAGCAGCACATCGGGTTTGAGCGCCCACGCGCGCGCGAGGGCCACGCGCTGCTGCTCGCCGCCCGAGAGCACGCGCGCCGGGCGTGCGGCCAAATGCGCGAGACCGACACGGGCGAGCACATCGCGTGCGCGCGACCGGACATCGTCCGCCACACCGTTGACCGCCATGCCGTAGGCCACGTTGTCGAGCACGCTCCTTCGCAGCATCACCGGGCGCTGGAACACCATCGCCAGGCGGGGCAGGCGTGCCGCTGCGCGACTTTTTGCGTTGACACCACCTCCAGAAGCCGCTCCAGCAGCCATTCCTGGCGGCCTGTCCTCTAGAACCGGCTCCCAGCAAACTTCTCCAGCCGATGGCTTGAGCAAACCATGCATCAGACGCAGCAGCACGCTCTTGCCCGCACCATTCGGGCCAAGGATGAACGTGCGGCGCGCGCTCAAGCGCAGCGAGATCGCGTCGAGCACACGATGGCCGCGTCCGTCGAAGCTGACCTGGTCGAGCGTGAGCAACGTGTCAGCCATCACTGTTTCACCCAACACCGCTTCAACCATAGCGCCGCACCGACCACTCGCGCACCAGATGCGCAGCGAGGTTGAGCAGCAACACGATGAAAAGCAGAATCACGCCAAGCGCGAGCGCCAGCGGCAAATCACCTTTGGTGGTTTCGAGCGCAATCGCGGTGGTCATGACACGCGTGATGCCATCGATGTTGCCGCCGACGATCATTACTGCGCCCACTTCCGCCATCGCGCGGCCCAACCCGGCGAGGCCAACCGTGACCAGTGAAAAGCGCGTATCCCACAACAGCGTGAGCGCCGCGCGTGCGCGCGATACGCCGAGCGACGTGAGCTGCTCCTCATACTCGCGCCACGCGTCTTCGATGATCTGGCGCGACAGGGCGGCGACAATCGGCGTAATCAACAACACCTGCGCGATCACCATCGCACCCGGCGTGAACAACAGTCCCCATCCGCCCAGCGGCCCGGCGCGTGACAGCAGCAGATACACGATCAATCCGGCCACCACGGGCGGCAGCCCCATCGCCGCGTTGAACAAAACGATCAACACGCCACGGCCCGGAAACTTGCCAACGGCGACACTTGCCCCCAGGGTTGCGCCGAGCAACGCCGAGACCAGCGCCGCCGTCACGCTCACCTTGAGCGTGAGCGCAATGATCGCGTAGAGCTGGGGATCAAATGACAGCGCGAGAGAAAACGCATCCGCAAGACTTGCGAGAATCCAGGACATTGGCGGGCCGCCGCTTCACACAAGACGGTGTGCCACGGCGGCAACTTGAGGGTCAGGTATCGTAGCGGCTGATCTGCAATCAACCAATAGGCACGCGATTGCATAGGTTGGGGGCGCCGCTCCGGATCCGGCGGCCGGGCCTTGCAATCAATCCCCCCGCCCTTTCAATTCCCACAGCCCCTGGCTCCCCGGCAGCCGGCCCTCCATTTCAGACATAACAGCCAATCGTTCACCACGCATGTTCCGCATCAAACTCGACTACAGCTTCACGCATGACGGCAGCGGCAGCGTGCCGCATCTGGACAACCCGCTGTTCACGCTGCTGCGGGCGATCCGCGACAGCGGGTCGATTACGCGCACCGCGGCGACCCTGGGTCTGTCGTACCGTCACGTCTGGGGCGAACTGAAGCGCTGGGAGACTGGCCTCGGCCAGCCGCTGATCGACTGGGCCCGCGGCCGGCGTGCGCGCCTGTCGCCGTTCGGCGCGCGTCTGTTGTGGGCAGAGGAGAGAGCGCGCGCACGCATGGCTCCGGAAGTGCAAAGCCTCGCTGCCGAGATCGAGCGCGCGTTTGCGGTGGTATTCGACCAATCAGCGCACATCGTGCCGGTGTGCGCCAGCCACGACCTTGCCCTGCCGCTGCTGCGCGATGAACTGGCGCCGTTGGGAGTACATCTCGACCTGCGCTACGCCGGCAGCCTTGACGCGCTCGCGGCGCTCACCGAGGGGCGCGCCATGCTCGCGGGCTTTCACGTCAACGACGACCATCCGGCCGGCTCCATCACCGCGCGTGCGTTCAAGCGCGCGCTGACGCCGGGCAAGCACAAGCTGATCGATTTCGCACGGCGCCTGCAGGGCTTTCTGGTGCCGCCGGGCAATCCGCAGCGGGTGATCAGCCTTGCCGATCTCACGCGCGACGGGTTGCGCTTCGTCAATCGCAAACGCGGTTCGGGTACGCGCATTGAACTGGACCAGTTGCTCGATGCCATGGGCGTCAATCCGCAGCACATCCGCGGCTACGACACCGAGGAAGCCACCCATCTGTCGGTGGCGGCCGCGGTGGCGTCGGGCGCGGCCGATGTGGGCTTTGGCATTGAAGCGGCGGCGCTGCAATACAAGCTCGGCTTCGTGCCGCTCGCGAACGAGCATTACTACCTGGTGTGCCTGAAGGAGACGCTCGATCATCCGGCGGTCAGAACCCTGGTCGCGCATCTTGCCGGCGCCGCCTGGCACCAGCGCCTCGACAGTTTGCCGGGCTACAACATCGGCTCGCCCGGCGCGATCGTCTCGCTCACGCGCGCGCTGCCCTGGTACCGCTGGAGCAAGAGCAAAACGGTGTGACCACCCGCGGCCATGCCACGGCATGGCCGCGCAAGGCGGGCGGCAAGACATCCTGAGCACAGCATGACAGCGTCATGAGAGCAGTCGCTGGCCTTCACCGATGACGGCGCTGCTGCGTGCGGCTGATCGTGCAATGTACAAGAACAAGCGCTCCGGCGTGCCGCGCTGAGCGCCGACGTGCCGGGCTGATCTGACGCTTGCGGGGTCGCGCTGACCGGCCCGCCTATATCTCAATCAAACGCCGCGCTGCCAGATCAATGAGCACACCGCGCACCGGCATGTTTGGATACAAGCCTTGCAAGGCTGCGACATACGCGCCCACCTGGGCAACCTGGGCTGCACGCCGGACATCGCCCGCCCGGTCGCTCACCTGCATCTTGTAGTCAAGCACCCACACTGCGTCATCGAATTGGACCACGCGGTCGACGCGCCTGACCTCCCCTTGCGCATCGACATAGGTCACTTCGTTGCGCGCGCGCGCGAACTGATCCGGATCGAAAAAGCGCGACACTGCAGGAGTCGCGCAAAGCTCACGCACGGCATCGTGGATTGCCTGCGCTTCGTCAGGAGCGACGCCGAGCACTGCTGCGAGCACGGTGGCCTGCGGCGGCGCAGTCCGTGCATCGCGCGCATCACTGAATACTTGCAGGGCCAGGTGCAGTAAGGTGCCTGCGCGCATGGCGTCGTTCTCCGGCTGGCGCAGCAGGCCCGTGGCCGGCACCTGTGCTGTTGCCGTCGCAGACAGGGCGTCCACATCCGAATCAGGCGCGACGCCCGAGAGCCGCTCTGGGAGCGCCTCTTCAAGCGGCATCGGCCCCATAGCCGCACCCCCCAACGCTTTCAGGGCGGCAGCCACCAGCGCATAAGGCGACTCAGCAGG
>JANLTL010000634.1:0-1625 GCA_031362905.1 Burkholderiales bacterium
CGCGAGCTCGCCAAAAAAATCACTGTGATACGAACGCCCAGCCGCGTTGAGGACGTGGTTGGCGCTAGGGTAGATGTGGACGTATGCATTGCGTTTGCCGGCGGCGCTGAACTGGCGCACCAGGTCGCGCGCGGACTCGGAGGGGATGCTGGCGTCTGCTTCACCCATGCCGACGATGACGGGGATGCTGAGGGTTTTGAGCAGCGGCATCGGGTCGAAGTTGAACACGCCGCGCCACGAGCGGTAAGGGTCGCCGTTGATTTCGTCGCTCAGGCTGGCGGGCGCTCGCTCGATGGCTTTTTGCAGATCGGCGGGGTTGGTGCCGTTGCCGCGCTGGTGGTCGAACAGATACTGCATCGAGCGGCGGATGCTCCAGCCGCCGAAGCCGATCAGGGCGAGATGGGTAACTGCCGGATGCGTTGCGGCAAGTTGCATGGCGGGCAGCGCACCTTCGGATGCGCCGATCAGGACTAGCTGGCGCGGGCGCGCAGTCGAAGCTGGGGGCAACTGCGCGAGCAAGGCGTCGATGAGCAGGCGGTAGTCGCTGACCCTTTGTGCGATGTGGTTGTGCTCGTGAAACGCGCGCGAGCACGTCGGCACGCCAAGAGAGTCGTCCGGAGTGTGGCGCTTGTTGACGGCGTATACGGTGGCGGTGCGGCCAAAGCCTGCCACGTAGTTTGGTATCGACGCTTTCCAACTGGTGCAGCCGGAGCCACCGATTAGGAACAAGATGGTGTTGCTGGCCGGTGTTATTCCCGGTGACCTTGCTGGCGACGGTGCCTGTTCTGGCGTCGATGCCGCAACCGGAGTCGAGGTCTCGGTGCCCCGCGCTCCGCGCGCAGCGCCAACGAGCGGATCGGCAGGATCGCTGGTGTAGTGGGTGTAATAAAACAGGCTCGCACCGTCGGGCAAGGCGAAGGCTTTGCCGGTGGACGAAGCGCTGCTGTGCAGGTGGGCGGCGCGTTCGAGGGTGGTGCAGCCGCCAAGCAGCGCGGCGGCGAGCACGCACGCGCTTGCGACCAGCGCTGCCCGCACCACGGGCTTACCTGCCAAGATGCTTGTCGAAGAAGCGCGCGATTTCTTCAAACGCTTCGCGCGTTTCAGGGGCCTCAACGTCGCGGTAATAGTGCGCGTGCGACTGGCCCTCGAACACCTGCAACGCCGCCTCGACGCCGGCCTGGCGCAGCTTGCGATGGACGCGCACCGTGCTCGAGAGCAGCAGATCGCGCGTGCCGGTGGTGAGAATGGCGGGCGGGAAGCCGCGCAGGTCGCCGTAGACAGGGGAGAGCATCGGGTCTTTGAGATCGCGCCCGGCGGTGTAGAGCGCGGCGCGCTGGTCGCAACTGGCACCGGGAGCGACCAGCACGTTGTCGAGCATGGCGTTGGTGTGGAATGAATCGCCAGCGTTGGTGAGGTCCGACATCGGCGTGCCGGGGGCGATGGCACCGGGCAGCGGCAGCTTGTCGCGCTTGGCGCGCAGGATCATCGCCAGCGTCAAATTGCCGCCCGCCGACGAGCCGAAGATGGCCATGTTCTTGGGCGCGGTCATTTTGGTCGCGGCATTCCACACCGTCATGGCGTCATCCAGCGCAGCCGGGTAGGGATGATCGGGCGGCATGCGGTAG
>JANLTL010000648.1:0-3588 GCA_031362905.1 Burkholderiales bacterium
TGTTGATGGCGTTGACGATTTCGGTGCCGGACTTGACGATCTTGAGTTTTACGTCCAGGCCGTGCTCCTTGAAAATGCCTTTCTCGGCGCCGACGATCATCGGCAGGTGGCCCAGGTTGTCCACCACCACGTAGTTGAGCACCGGCACTTGCGCCATTGCCGCCAGCGCAACGCCTGATGCTGCGATGGCACCCAAAGTCATCGCTACTGATTTCAGAAATTTCATGTTCGCTCCTCCGTCTTTTAGTTGTCTGGCCGCGCAAGTAACGCTGCCAGGCGCTGATTCTAGTCAGCGCACGTCAAACGTGAAAGTGAGCAGTATGTGAAAAAGTTGGACAAATCTGCTTCCGTATCAAGGCGTCGTGACAATGGCTCGCTTTCTCATTGGCTTGATCCCTGCCGCCGCGGCGAAGCGCCAGACCCCGTTATCGTTGGCGAATGTTTCGGCCAGCCGCCGCGCGCTCACGCGGTCCTGGCAAGGCCGCTGGCAGACTGAGCGGCTTGGGTTGCGGTGCGGCGAATGCGCGCACACTGTCCCGATAGGCGCGCGGGCTCATGCCGAACCACTGGCGAAAGCGCCGGGTGAAATACCTCTCGTCGGCAAACCCTGAGGCATACGCGACCTCGGCGATGCGCGAGCCGGAGTTGGCCAGCAACTCCTGCGCCCGTTCGAGTCGCCGCTCCGTCACCAGTTCGGTAAAGGTCTTGCCGGTCTCCTTTTTGAGCAGATGGGCAAGGTAGTTGGGCGACAGGAACGCCGCTGCGGCTGCGTCGGCCAGGGAAATCTCCTCATGCAGGTGCTCGCGTATGTGCCGGGTCACACGGGTCAAGGCATCGCGCCGGCTGGCGCCGGCACCCTGGGCCGTCGCCAGGCGCAGCAATTCGCTTTCACGGCTTTGCACCACGGTGCCGATCAATTGCAGCAACAGCCCGCGCAACACCTCGAGCGAACCAAAGCGCCGCTCGCGATTGGCTGCCAGCATGCGCTCGACCAGTCGCTCGATCTCGGCGAACTCACCCGGTGCGAACGAAAAATCCAGATACTCCTGCAACAGGAACGGCGCCAGTTCCGGCGCGCGCGCGAGCGGTACGTCTTCCAGATCGAGCGGGTCAACGATCAAGTCCGGGCGCAGGAAGCGGGGTGAGAAATTGATCACGATGAAACGCGAACCCGGCGGGTGCGGCACCATGTGCACCCGGTAGGGCAACACGAAACACAGGTCGCCGCGTGCAAAGCGCCTTATCGCGCCGCCGATCTGCTGGCGCGATTCGCCGGCCAGGTTGACCTGGATCTGGAAGTATTCGTGGCGGTGCGGACGGCTGAGCGCCGGCCGCACGGTCTGGTCGCGAATGTCAAAGTCGAGATGGCCGGCCCGCTCCGACATGCCGTAGGTCTTGATCTCGCTGGTCGGTGCAGCATCTTCCAGGGCAGTTTTTTGCATGGCGACCGTCATTCGGTGTGGGTCTAGGCAGGCATCGCGGGCCTCGCAGTATGCAGCATGTGCAGCGTGATCTTGCGCACTTCGGCCTTGCTGCCTTCAATGTGGGTCTTGATCAGCAGTTGCGCCTGGTCGAGCTTGCGCTGCAGGATGGCACGCAAGATCATGCCATGCTCCTGGTAGGTGGCGTCAATCCGCGCGTCCTTGGTGAAGTCGAGGCGTCGAATGATGCGGATGCGCTCGGTGATGTCGTGGTGAATCCGTGCCATTTCGGCGTTGCCGGCGGCGGCCACCAGGATCGAATGGAAGGCCTCGTCGTGTTGCGCCACGGCGCGGCCGTCGGTCAGGCGCTCGCCTGGTGCAACCAGCCAGAACTGCTTGAGCTCATCGAGCGGTGGTTGCTCGGCCGTTTCGCACAGGCGCCGCAGCGCTGCGCTCTCGAGGATCACGCGCACGTCGTACAGGTCTTCGAACTGGCGAAAGTCAAACGGCTTGACGCGCCAGCCACTGCGGAACAGTACCTCGAGGTAGCCTTCACGCTCGAGGCGGTACAAGGCTTCGCGCACCGGTGTGCGGCTCACCTGCATGCGCGCCGCCACTTCGCTTTCGGTAAAGCGGTCACCGGGCATCAACTGAAAATCAAACAACTCCGCCTTGAGCCGCTGGTAGACGCGCAGCGACAGGTTTTCGCTCGCTGTCGGCGCCGACGCCGGCGGCCCGGCCAAGGACGTGACCGGATTCGGTTTCATCTGGCGTTCGATTTCATCTGCCGGTCGCCGGCTCAGGCAAAGTGGCACGCTACCGTGTGATGCGATCCGACCTCGCGCAAGGGCGGCATCTCCTGCGTGCAGCGCTCACTCTGCCCCTGCGGGCAGCGGCCATAAAAGCGACACACGCTGGGCGCCGGGTCGATCGGGCTGCGCACTTCGCCCGCGAGGCGGATGCGCTCGACCGCTGCACCGTCGGCACCCGCTCCCGGAATCGCCGACAGCAAGGCCCGCGTATAGGGGTGGCGCGGATGGGCAAACAGCTCTGCCGCCGGCCCCGACTCGATGACCTTGCCCAGGTACATCACCACCACGCGGTCGCACAGCAGGCGCACCACGTTCAGATCGTGCGAGACAAACAGATACGAGAGGCCACGCTCGCGCCGCAGCTTGGCCAGCAGTTGCAGGATGATCGCCTGCACCGAGACATCAAGCGCCGAAGTCGGCTCATCGAGAATCAGCAGTTCCGGTTCGGGCGCGAGCGCACGCGCAATGCCGACGCGCGCCTTTTGCCCGCCCGAGAGTTGATGCGGAAAGCGTGACAGCAACTCGGGCGGCAGGCCGACGCTGTCGGCCAGTTCGCTGACGCGTTTGGCCAGATCGCTGCTGCCCACTTGCGTCAACAAGCGAATCGGCTCAGCGATGCAGTCAAACGCGGTGTAGCGCGGGTTGAGGCTGTCGGTCGGGTCCTGAAACACCATCTGGATGCGTGAGCGCTCGGGGCGGCGCGCAAAATCCTTGGCGGCAATGCCACCGATGTCGCGCTCGTTGAACACAATCGCGCCGTCGCTGGCATCGAGCAGGCGTGTTACCAGGCGCACCAGCGTCGATTTGCCGCAACCCGATTCGCCCACCAGGCCGACGCTCTCGCCGCGCTCGATGCGGATCGACACATCGTCCACCGCGTGCAGGTACGGGCCGCGTTGTCCACTGAGGGTGGTCTTGCCAACCAGAAAGCGCTTGTGCAGGCCGATGGTTTCGAGCAGCACCGGATTCATGCAGCCACCTCGGGCACGGCGGAGTCGGTAGTGGCCTTGGCCACACGCAGCGCTTCACCCGGCACCAGCGGATGCCAGCAGGCCACCGCATGTGTTGCTGTGGCCTCGATGCGCGGCAAGGCCTCACGGCATTGCGCGGTGACATTCAGGCAGCGCTCCGAAAAACGGCACGGCGGCAGATCGTCGCGCCGCAAATCAGGCAGGTTGCCGGGAATCGAGCTCAAGGCGGCGAGCAGCGAGTCACGCGCCGGCGTGGCCCGGATCAATTGCGCGGTATACGGGTGGCGCGGCGCGGCGAACAGCTGCGCCACCGGCGCCGCTTCGACCACATGGCCGGCGTGCATCACCACAATCCGGTCGCAGTAGTCTGCCGCCAGGCCCAGG
>JANLTL010000699.1:0-25366 GCA_031362905.1 Burkholderiales bacterium
CGGTCGCCAACCGCGATATCGGTCACGTCCGCGCCAACGGCCTCGACCACACCCACTGCATCCGAGCCCAGCCCGCTCGGCAAAGCTGCGGGGTAACGCCCGGTGCGAAAGTAGATATCGATGAAGTTGACAGCGATGGCGGCATGCCGCACCCGCGCCTCGCCGGGACCGGGTTCCCCCACCTCGACGTTTTCCAGGCGCAATTCTTCCGGGCCGCCGGTTGCGTAAAACCGTATCGCTTTGGACATGGCGGATTCCTCAGGCGGCAAGCAGGTTTTCGCGCTTGCGGATAAATCCCTGATGCCCGCCCTTCTGATTGGGCGCAAAGCCGTTGGCGGTCAGCGACTCTTCGGTGGTGTCGTAAAACGTGCCAATCTTGCACAAGCGTTTGGCTTCGGCGCCATCGGCAATCTCGCGCCCGAATTCGCGCGAAAGGCGCACCAGTTGCTCGATCTGGCGCACCGTGCCCATTTTGCCCTTGCGGTCCTGCTGCCAGAGGTTGTCCTCGATTCCGCAGCGCACATGCAGGCCCATGGCAATCCCCATCATGTTGACCGGCAGTACGTTGCGCATCGACGACTCGACCGTCAGCATCGCACCGTCGGGCACGGCGCGCACGAAGTTGGCCAGGTTGTATATGTGGGGCGCATCCATGCCGCCGCTGATGGCGACCCAGTTCAGCACCAGCGGTCCCTTGTAGACGCCGCGCCGCATGAGGCGTTCGACCGATTCAAAGCTGTTGATGTTGTAGCACTGAAAGGCGCTCTGGATCCCCGCTGCCGAGAGGCGTTTGATATGCTCCTCCGCCCAACCCGGCTGCGCGGGCACGGTCATTTCCTTGTAGGCGTTGAACACGGCCGGGTCTTCCATGGACGTGCCCTGGATGTCTTCCCAGGCCATGTGCTCGAGGATATTCATCTGTGAAGTGTTGATCGTCACCGTTACCTGATCGGGTTTGGGATCGAGTTCGGCGAGCATGTGGCGGGTATCGTCAGACAGCCACTTGGCGGCCGACCCATCGGTCTCGGGCGCAAACGAAATCGAGCCGCCCACCTGGATCAGCATCTGCGGGCAGCGCGTGCGCACGCCTGCGATCAGTTCGTTGAATTTGGACAGGCGCTTCGAGCCTTTGCCGTCAAGCTCGCGCACATGCAGATGCAGAACAGAAGCACCGGCGTTGTAGCAGTCCACCGCCTTCTGAATTTGCTCTTCCATCGTCACGGGGATGTCGTCGGGAAAGTCCGAAGGCACCCACGACGGGGCATAGGGCGCAGCGGTGATGACCAGCCTGGGCTGGTTTTCGGGAAACAGGTGACCATCCAGAAAATTCATGTCGGTAGAGTCCTTGGTCGCAGTAAAGGAAAAATGTTCTTAGGCGGTACGTTCCGATCCGGCGCCGGAGAGAGTGCAAGCTGCACGTGCTAGCGCACCCCAGGCAAGCGCCCTAGAAGGGTTTGTCGCCCATGATGCCCGCCCGTTCCATCCTGCGGTGACTGGGCGGATAGTCCATCACCGCGTAGTGCTGGGTACAGCGGTTGTCCCAAATTGCCACATCATTCGGGCTCCAGCGCCAGCGCACCTGGTATTCAGGGATCGCCGCCTGGGCAATCAGGTATTGCAGCAATTGTGATCCGCCCAACGTGAAGTCTTGCCCCACGCGCACATTTTCGGGCCGGTGATAGTTGGTGAAGTGCGTCGTAAAACCATTGACAAACAGCACTTTCTCGCCGGTGTCGGGGTGGGTGCGCACCACCGGATGCTCGGCGTCCGGGAACTGCGCTTTGAGCGCATGGCGTTTTTCAACCGCCATTGCGGCGCCGAAGGTCGCCTCGATGCTGTGGCGGGCTTTCAGGTCTGCGATTTGGGTCTTGACGTGCCCCGGCAGGTTTTCGTAAGCCAGCACCATGTTTGCCCACATCGTGTCACCGCCCACGGGCGGGCACTCGATGCAACGCAGTACGGCACCGAACTGGGGTTTTTCGCGCCAGGTGGCGTCCGCGTGCCACGAGTTCTCGTAGCGGTCATTGGGCTGCTCGGGCGACTTGTAGATGCGCACCAATCCCGGATATGCAGGATCGCTGCCCGCTACCGGATGGTCTTCAAGCTCGCCAAAGCGCTGCGCAAATGCGACATGCTCTGCGCGGGTAATGTCCTGGTCACGCAGGAACAGCACCTTGTGCTGGAGCATCAGGGCGCGGATCTGGGCAAACAGGCCTTCATCGCGCGCGGCCTGTCCCAGATTGATACCGGACAGTTCCGCCCCAATGCTGCCGGTGAGAGGCGTGACATTGAAGCCACTGTTTCGGGCTAGCTTTCGGGCGACCGTGGCAGGGCGCTGCGCTACGCCGGGCTTGGCGGCAAGGGTTGCGGTCATGGCAGTTCTCCCCTGATCCAAATTACTGGTTAAGTTTGATGCCAAAGGTCTTGACGATGACCCCGTTGCGCTCGTGTTCCACGCGCACAGCCTGGGCCAGTTGCGCGGGGGTGCCCCCCGGCGTCATCTCAAAACCGGCTCCGGTCAACCGCTCGCGCAGCTTCGGCGCAGTGGCAGCCTTCTGAATCGCGACGTTGATTTTTTCCACCATATCGTTGCTCACTCCGCCGGCAGCCACCACGCCGATCCAGTTGCTGAACTCAATTTCGGGATAGCCGAGTTCGGCAAAGGTCGGCACTTGCGGCAGGAACGTCGAGCGGGTGCTGCTGGCAACGGCATACGCCTTGAGCTTGCCGCCGCGCAGTTGCGGCAGCGACGTTGCCATGCCGTCAAACATCACCGGAATCTGGCTGCCCATGACCTGCGCCAGCGCTGGCGGCGAGCCGGGAAACGGCACGTGCACCAGATCCAGACCAGCCTTTTGATTGAGGATCATGGCCGCGTAGTGTGACGCGGTACCGGTGCTGTACGAGGCCACGCTGAGCTTGCCGGGATTCGCCCTCGCGCTGCCGACAAACTCCTGCAGTGAAGTGCCGGCAGCTCCGGGGCCACCCACAAACACCAGGCTTGCGCGCGCCACCGCGGCAATCGGACGCACATCCTTGAGCGGGTCAAACCCGCTCTTAAGCACGTGCGGCACTTCCGTGAGCACGTTGCTTGCCGTCACCATCAAGGTCTGACCGTCCGCAGGCGCGGTCAGCATGGCCTGAACGCCGATCCCGCCTCCCGCACCCGGACGGTTATCCACAATCACCGGCTGGCCAATTTCTGCAGAAAGCTGCTCTGCGAGTACGCGGGCCAATACGTCCATGGTACCGCCGGGAGGGGCGGGCACGACCAGTTTGACCGGCTTGTCGGTCCAGGCGAGCGCGCCCTGCCCACCCCAGCAGAGGGCAGCGAGCAAGCAGGCAATAATTCGACGGAAATTGGCGGCAATCGCGTCCGGCAGCGTCATGTTGTTTGTCTCCTAAATTTGTTTGTCAGGTCTGGATTCGGCGCATACCGCCTGGCCCACTTGTCACCGTTCGACTCGATGGCAGCACCGGCGATTCCAAGGCCGCTAGATTGCCCCCGTCAAGGAAACTGGGATTGACATTTCGGGACATCGTATTATCCTTTCGGGACATCACCCAGTCGGTTTTCGGCGCCATCCATGAAATTTCGAATCCGCAGTGCGAGCCTTGCTGGTTATGTGGAATTGGCGACCTCTTTGGGTCTGCCCGCCCACCAGATGTTGCGCGATGCCGGAATCGACCCGCGCAGCCTCGACAATCCGGAAACGCTGATTGACGTGCGTGCTGCCCGCGAGGTACTTGAGAACGCCGCGCTGCGCAGTGGTGTGGAAGATTTCGGCCTGCGCATGGCGGAGTCACGACGCCTATCGAACCTCGGTCCGATCAGCCTGGCCTTGCGCGACGAGCCGACCGGAAGAAAAGTACTCGAAATGCTGCTGCGCCACATGCGTCTCATCAACGCGTCGCTGTTTACCCAACTGGAAGACGCGGGCGACCTGACGATCATTCGCGAAGAGTTTTTGCTCAGCGGGCCCGGTGGCACGCGACAATCAGTGGAATTGGCCGTCGGCGTCATGCACCGCCTGTTGCGCGAAATTCTGGGTCCGCGATGGGAGGCACGCGCGGTCTGCTTCACACACCGCGCGCCCAACGATATGACCAGCCATCTGCGCGTGTTCGGTCGATTCATCACCTTCAATACCGAATTCAACGGCATCGTCTGCGCCGCCTCCGACCTCAACCAGCCCCTGGAGCGCGCTGACCCGGCCATGGCGCGCCTGGCGCGTCAGTACCTGGAAACAATGCACATGTCTGCCGACACCGGAACGGCAGACCGCGTACGCCAATTGATCATCGCGCTACTGCCCGCAGGCCGCTGCACCGTGGATCAGGTGGCTCATCACCTCGGCGTTGACCGGCGCACCATCCACCGGCACTTGGCGCAGCAAAACGAATCGTTCACAGCCATGCTGTCATCCATCCGCGCCAGCCTTGCCGCCCGCCATTTGGCAGAAAGCGACCGCGCGGCCATTGAAATTGCCGATCTCCTGGGGTTCTCATCCCCTAGCGCGTTTGCGCGGTGGTTTCGCCAGGCATTCGGCGAGACGGCCACTGCCTGGCGGTACCGCAACACATCGTCTCGTTAAAGCTGTTGCGGCTTGGCAAATTGGCCAGCCTGCGCCCCGCACAAGCGCTCAACCAGCGCTCCTGCCTGGCTTGGGAGTACATCGCCCCGCCACACCACGTGCTGATCGGCACGGCACAGCACAACCTTGTGGCTGTAGGCATCCGGCAGTGCTTCGCGCGGCACGGGGTCGAGCACGAGCAACGGCATCTGGCGCGCCTCAGCCGCCGCGACCAGCGGCGCGACATGCAGCCCGGCGTCGAAGCGCAATAGTGTGTAGCCGGGCCCAAAGGCGTCATAGAGCGAGCGGCCATCGGCCAGCCAGAAGTGCGGCACGCGGCAGCCGGGCACGGTGGAGGGCGTAAAGCTGCCCATGGTGTAAGCGGGTGGCGCTTCATCATCGGCGATGACTATCGGCGAGCCGCTGTAGTAGTAGCCGAAGTTGAGACCGGCACAACAAAACTGCTGCACATTGAGATCGTAAGCCTCTCGCCCCACTTGCGCGCGCACGGCATCTCCGGCCGGCCCTGGGGCTTCAATATCGACCGGCACGGCACCGCGCGCGCGAATCATTTTTTGCGCGTGGTCCATCGCGAAGCGCGAGACTTGTTCCGTGATCGGCTGGCGCTCGGCTTCGTAGGCATTGAGAACGCCTTCGTCAGCCCAGCCTTGAAGGCGCGCTGCGAGCAGCCACGCCAGATGGGTGGCATCGGCAATGCCGGCGTTCATGCCGTAGCCGGCATAGGGCACCCACAGGTGCGCGGCATCGCCAGCGATGAACACGCGCCCATTGCGGAAGCGCTGCGCTACCAGACGGCGGCCAATCCAGTCTTCCTTGCTGATGACGTCATAGTGAAAATCAGCGCCCACGCCAAGAATGTGGCGGATCGATTGATCGCGATCGACCGAGTCGAACCCGGGTTCGCTCGGGTTGAGATGGTTGTGGATCAGCCAGGTCTCCTGCCCATCCACGGTGAACACCGTGCCGCAGCGGCGCGGGTTGACCGCGTAGGTGCTCCAGGCCGGCTTGCCGGGAATCATCGCGAGCAGTTGCGGCGCGCGGATGTAAGTCGACTGCACGCGCTGGATTACAGCAGTGCCTTCAAGGCGCGTGCCCATCGCCGTGCGCACCATCGAGCTGCCACCGTCACACCCCACCAGATAGCGCGCCTGGAGGGCACGCTTGGCGCCGGTGTCGAGATCAAGCAGCTCGGCGCGCACGCCATCGGCATCCTGCGTCAAGCCGGTCACCTCGGTGCGGTTGAGCAGCGTGACCCCCGGCAGCGCCGCCGTGTGTTCGAGCAGGATCGGTTCAAGAAACAGCTGGTTGATGCGGTGCGGCGGCTCAGGCGTGGGCCACCAGCCATCGGGGCCGCTGGTATCGGTGTAGCGGTCACGCCGGCACGGAATCGGAATGCGGGTCAGTTCGATGCCGGTCACCGAAGTACGAAACACCGCGTCATTCGGGTAATCCTCGGGCAGTCCGGCATGGCGCAGCTTGTGCGCAACGCCAAGCCGCCGGAACTGCTCCATGCTGCGCGCGGCCACGTGGTTGCATTTGACGTTGGGCGGCTCGGCGTAGCGACGTATTTCGGCAAGCGTGACCTTGAGGCCCGAGCTTGCCAGGCTCATCGCCAGCGTCAGGCCAACCGGCCCTGCGCCCACCACCAGCACATCGGCGTCGTAGCGTTGCGTCATGACCTACTCAAGTTTGATACCGGCATTTTTGATGACCTGCGCCCACTTGACGATCTCTGACTTGATATAGGCCTCGAACGATTCCGGCGAGCCCGCCGGTGGCGGGTCAGCGCCCACCGTGCGCATGCTGCTTTTGAACCCTTCATCGCCGAGTGCGGCGGTGATCTCGGCGTTGAGCCGCGCGATGACCGGCGCCGGGGTGCCCGCCGGCGCCACCATGCCGAACCAGCCAATCGACTCGAAACCGGCGAGGTCGGTTTCCGCCACCGCAGGCACGTCCGGCAATTGCGGCAGGCGCTTGGCGCTGGTCACCGCGTAGGCCACCAAACGCCCCGAGCGAATGTGCTGCATCGCCGACGGCATGTCAGCCACCGCCAACGACACCTGGCCACCCATCACATCGACCACCGCGGGGCCGGAGCCGCGATACGCCACCTCGTTGAATTTGACCCCGGCCATCTGCGCAAACAGTTGCGAGGTGAGATGCATGGCCGTGCCGTTGCCGCCATGCGCCATCGACAACTTCCCCGGCTGCGCACGCGCCAGTGCAATCAGCTCACGTTGCGACTTCGCGGCCACGCCGGGATTGCCGACGATCACAAAAGGTATCGCCACCAGCAGACTGACGGGTTTGAAATCCCTGACCGGATCAAACGGCATGTTCGGATACAAACTGAGGTTGGCCGAGAGACCGCCGGCAGCGCCAACACCCAGCGTGTAACCGTCAGGCGCTGCCTTGGCGACCAGCGCCAGACCGATGTTGCCGCCCGCCCCTGGCCGGTTTTCAACCAGCACCTGCTGCCCCATTTTTTCGGTCAGGCGCGTCGCCAGCAAGCGTGCCACCACGTCGGTGCTGCCGCCGGGCGGAAAGGTGACGACGATGCGCACTGGTTTGTTCGGGTAATCGCTTGGGGTCTGTGCTTGCGCACTGCCGGTTCCCATTGCCATTCCCATGCCAATGGCGGCTGCGCAACACCACGAGGCAATCCGGAGTCCGTTCATGATGGTTTTTTGCTCCTCATTTGAAGGCTGGCTGACTGCGCCCGTTGTGCCGCTCAGTGGTAGCGCCCGGTGGGGCAGCACAATACGCCGCTCTGTGCCCAGCGCAGTGCGCCGCTAACTGCACAGCGCCCTGATGTCTTCCGGCACCGGGATCGCCTTGATACGCTCCGGGTCGTCCGGATGCTTGATGACGAAGGCGCGCACTTCGGTGCCTTCGCAGATCAGCGTGTCACCGCGCGTGACCACATGCTTGTGGATGAAGGTCTTGTTGCGCCATTCCTCGACGCTGGTAGCGATTTGAATCGTCTGGCCATACTTGGCCGGTGCCACAAAGCGCGTGTGAATCTCCAGCAGCGGCGTGCCGGTGATGCCGGTGGTCTTGACCAGTTCGCTCCACACCGGCACACCGCAGGCCACGAAAAAATTGAGCGAGGCGGCGTCCATCCAGCGCAGGAAATTGGGGAAGAAAACGATTCCGGCGGGGTCGCAATCGCCGAAGTTAATGAGGACATTGGTGGTAACGACGCGGGGCATGATCGATGTGCTTGGTGGTTTACTTCAACTTCAACAAGCGCGCCGCATTTTCCTTGAGGATCAGCGGCCGCGCGTCTGGCTTGATGGTCAGCTTGTCGAACTCGGCAATCCAGCGGTCCGGCAACAGCACCGGGTTATCACTGCCGAACAGCACCTTGTGCTTCAACAGCGTGTTGGCGTACTGCACCAGTTTCGGCTCAAAGTACTTGGGCGACCAGCCCGACAGGTCGATGTAGACGTTCGGCTTGTGCAGCGCCACCGACAACTGCTCGTCCTGCCACGGCACGCCGGGGTGGGCCGAGATGATTGGCATGTCGGGAAAATCAGCCGCGACATCGTCGAGATACAGCGGGTTGCCATACTTGAGACGCAGGCCGCCACCACCGGGCATGCCGGCGCCGATGCCGGTCTGGCCCGAGTGGAACAGCGCCGGCAGCCCGGCTTCGGCGATCACTTCATAGAGCGGGTAGACGTCGCGATCATTCGGGAAGAAGCCCTGGATGATCGGGTGGAATTTGAAACCCTTGACGCCGAAATCCTTGATCAGGCGCTTGGCCTCGCGCACGCCCATCTTGCCGCGCGCCGGATCGATACTGGCGAACGGGATGCAGATGTCGGCGTGCTCGGCGGCCGACTCGGCCACTTCTTCGTTGGAGATGCGGCGGATGCCCATGCCGCGCTCGAGATCCACCGTGAAGACCACGAAGGCAATTTTCTTTTCGCGGTAGTAGGTGGCCATCTGCGCGATGGTCGGGTGCTTGACCTCATAGCGGAAATAGCGGCCGCGCGCTTCGAGCGACTCGGCTTCGGCCTCGTCGGGCAGCATGCGCGTGGAGGTCTCGGCGTGGGTGTGGATGTCAATCGCGATCAGGGCATCTAGGTCCATCTTCGGCATGGCAGTCCTCATTTCTTGCCGCGCGCGACCAGGGTGCGCGCACTCGGGGGTTCAGCATACAGTTCTTCGACCAGGGCAGCACGGTGCTTCAACACCATGCGCTGGTTGAGCGAGCCCTTGTCGGTGGCTTCACCAACGTCGAGCGAGGGGAGTTCTTCCATCAGCAGCGCGCGTGCGACGCGGTTGGCGCTGCCAGTCGAGGCCGCCGAGAGCTTGTCGAGCGCGGCCTGCAGTTCGCTGCGCACTTCGGGATGCGCGAGCAATTCGTGCACCGGCAGGTCGCCCGCGAGCTTGCGGCAGGCGTCGAGCACGGGGAAGATCAGCGCGCCGGCATCGTCGCGGTTGTGCCCTGTGATCACCACATCCTGCACATAGGGCGCGCCGGCCCCAATCACGCTCGCGCGCAGCGAGCCGACGCTGACCCAGGTGCCGGTGGCGAGCTTGAAGTCCTCGGCGACGCGACCGTCGAACAACAGGCCCTGGCCGGGGTCGGCGGGGTCGGCGAAGCGCAGTGCATCGCCCATCTTGTAGAAGCCCTCTTCGTCGAACGCAGGTTTGGTCAACTCCGGGCTCTTCCAGTAGCCCGGCGTCACGTTCGGGCCGCGCACGCGCATCTCGAGTTTGTCACCGTTCGGAACGAGCTTGAGTTCCTGCCCCGGCAGCGGCAGGCCGATGTTGCCGGCGCCCGGCAGCACCCAGTTCAGAAACGTCACTGCCGGCGCGGTTTCGGTGGCGCCCAGCGAAGTGATCATGGCGAGGCGCTCGCCGCAGGCTTCGACCGAGAGGCGGTTCAACTCGTCCCACACGTGCTGCGAGAGCCCTGCGCCGGCGTAGAACAGCAATTTCACCTTGCTGAAGAAATGGTCGCGCAGCTGCTGGTCCTTTTCGAAGAACGGCAGCAGCGCCTCATAGCCCTTGGGCACATTGAGGTACATGGTCGGCGCGATCTCCTTCAGATTCGCCACCGTCTTGTCGATCTGCCCGGGCAGGGGTTTGCCGTCGTCGATGTACAGCGTGCCGCCGTGGAACAGCATGCAGAAAAAATCGTGGTTGCCGCCGAAGGTGTGGTTCCACGGCGGCCAGTCGAGCAGCACCGGCGGCGCGTCGTCAAGAAAGGGCAAGGCATGCGCAATCTGGACCTGGTTGCTGGTGATCATGCGCTGGGTATTGATCACGCCTTTCGGATGCCCGGTCGAGCCCGAGGTGAACAGGAACTTGGCGATGGTGTCGGGACCGACCGCCGCGCAGGCCGCATCCACTGCGGCAGTTGGCAAGGTGGCTGCGAGGCCGGCGAACGACACCGTCTTGCGTCCGGCCGGCGGATTCACCGTCACCACGATATCCGTTTCGGCCGGCACTGCTGCGGCAATCGCCGCGCCGAAGGCCTTGCCGTCCGCGGCGAACACCAGCCCCGGCTGCAGCAGCGCGATGATGTGGCGCAGCTTCTCGAAATCTTTCGAGACCAGCGAATACGGCACCGAGATCGGCGCATAAGGGATGCCGACATGCATCGCGGCCAGACCCAGCAGCGCGTGTTCGAGGTCGTTGCCGGAGAGGATCACCAGCGGCCGCTCGGGCGAGAGCTTGCGATCGAGCAGCGCCTGCGCCAGCGCGTGCACGCGCGTCAACGTGTCGCGGTAGGTGAGCCTGACCCAGTTGTTTGCATCGTCTGGGTTGGCGGCATCGCGTTTCGCAAGGAAGGTGTGATCGGGGCGCTCTTTGGCCCACTTGGCGAGCCAGTCGGAGGCGCAGCGATCCACCGCGCCCATCGGATACGGCGAGCGCAACACGATGCTGCCGTCGGCGCGACGCTCGACCGTAGTGTCACGCGGGCCGAAACGGACCGCGCGGTAGGGCGCACTGCGAACATCCGTTGCCATCATTCGGCCCCGACTTTTTTCGCCTTGCCTTCCAGGAACAACCTGATCTTTGCCTTGGCCTCGGGCGACGCCTGTGTGATGCCGGCGATCATCGCCTCCAGGTAAAGGCCGCCGTCGTGGCCGGCTTCGGCGATTCGCGGCAGCGCCTGCACCACCGCGTAATTGGTCATCGTGGCGTTGGCGGCGATCTTCTGCGCCAGTTCGGTGGCCTTGTCCAAGGCCGCGCCAGCATCGACCAGATATTGCGCGAAGCCGACGCGTTCGCCCTCTTCGGCGCGATACACGCGGCCGGTGAGCATCATGTCGGTCATGCGCGATACGCCGACCAGGCGCGGCACCCGCACCGAGCCGCCGCCGCCGACGAAGATGCCGCGCTGGCCTTCGGGCAAGGCGTAGAACGCGGTCGCATCAGCGACGCGCACGTGGGCACAGCAGGCCAGTTCCAGCCCGCCGCCGATCACCGCGCCGTGCAGCGCGGCGACCACCGGCACGCGGCCGAACTGGATGCCGTCGAACACGCGGTGCCAGGTGCGCGAATGCTCGGCGCCCTCGTAGGCGTCGAGTTCGTTCAAATTCGACAAGTCGAGGCCGGCGCAGAAGTGGTCGCCGTTGCCGGCGATCACTACCGCGCGCACGTCTTTGGGCATGGCATCAAAAAACGCGCCCATCTCGCGCACCAGCGCATCGTTCAGGGCATTGCGCTTGGATGCGCGATTCAGTTTCAGGATGGCGACGGCGCCGTCGCGCTCGATGATCAGGTCAGACATGACACAACCTCTCGGCCCGAAAGCCTTGGTGGAAGCCACGCTCCACCCAACAGCCCGTGAAGGCCGTTGGTGGGTGCGACTCTTGGGATAGAGCCAAATTACTGGTCGGCGGTGAATCCGGTCGCCTTGACGATCGGCAGCCAGAAATCATAGTCGCCCTTGAGGCGTGCCGCCAACTCGGCCGGCGTGGACGATGCGGCTTCCATGCCCATCAGCGCGAAGCTGTCGACGACTTGCTTGTCGCGCAGCGCCACCGCCAACGCAGCCGAAGCACGGTTGATGGTTTCGGTCGGCGTCCTGGCGGCCATGAAGAAGCCGAACCACTCGGTCACCTGGATGTCGCGCAGCCCCTGCTCGACAAAAGTCGCGACGTCGGGAAAAAAGCGCGAACGCTTCGGGCCCGAGGTGGCGAGCATGCGCACGCGGCCAGTCTTGATGTGCGGCAGGAACTCGCCGTCCGGCCCGATCACGGCGGGAATCTGGCCGCCCATCATGTCGACGATGGCGAGCTGCGTGCCCTTGAAGCCGATGTGGTTCATCTGCACGCCGGCGACTTTTTCGACCATGGTGCCGATGAAATGCGGGGTCGACCCTGCTGCCGGGGAGCCGTAATTGGCGCTCTTCGGGTTGGCCTTGCACCAGGCGATAAAGTCGTTCACGGTCTTGACTGACTCCGGTACCATGGGGCCGACGGCGAGGCCGTGCACGATGTTGGCGGCAGTGGAGACCGGGATCAGATCCGTAAACGGGTTGTACGAGAGCTGTTTGTAGATATGCGGGTAAATGAACAGCATCGAACCGGGGGTGAGCAGCAAGGTCGTGCCGTCCGGGGGCGAAGCCTTGACCGCATCAATGGCGATGCGGCCGCCCGCGCCAGCGCGATTCTCGACCACGACATTTTTGGCGTAGGCGCCGGCCAGCTTGTCGCCAGTGCGGCGAGAAATCGTGTCCGACGTGCCGCCTGGCGCGAAGCCGCAAACGACACGCAGGTTGTCGGGCATGGCCTGCGCAAGCGCGGTGAGGGGAAATGCGCTGAGCGCTGCGGCGCCGGCAGCAGATTGCAGCAGCGTGCGACGCGAAAGATGAGATGAAGGGTGAGTCATGGCTGGTCTCCTATTGGTTTGTTATTTGGTTATATTACATAATCAAATAGCACCCGTCAATCGCGGCCCGCAGGGCGCCCGCAGCGCACGTTCCGTCAGCTCATTCCGCCTTGACATCCGGCCCCTGGTAGAGACGCTGCAGCAGGCGCGCAACCTGCTGCCGCTCCCTGGCACTCCAGCAGGCAGTCCACTGCCGGTCCATGTCGTGCAGGAGGCCGTCGATGTCAGCCAATTGCGCTTCGCCCTTCTCGCTGAGCGTCAGGATGTGATTGCGCCGGTCGAGTGCATGGACTTCGCGTGTGACCAGGCCGCGCCGCTCCAGCTTTTCGATCAGGGTCACCATGTTGGGGCGCTTGATGTTGAGCGCATGGCCAAGATCGGCCTGGGTCACGAGGGCGTTGCCCGCGATCAGCGCCAACACCGAATACTCGGGCGGGCGGATATCCCAATCGGCCAGCGCCTTGATGACCAGTTGGCGCATATGCACCTCCGCGCGGCGCAGGCGGTACCCCAGCAGGCCGTCGAGTGAGGATTGATCCAGGGCACGCACCGGCTTGGCCGGCCCGGTATCTGCCGGCAATTGGCTGGCAGGCTTCGGGTCAGCACGCCGACGGCCAGCACGCAGGCGGCCGGCAAGCAGAGTGTCGGAACGCGCGACCGGCGCGCGGACGGCGCTGCGCGTGCCCCTTTTACGCGGCGCGGCGGTGCTCATTGGCTACGCATTGACGATGCGACCGCGCACTCGGGACGCTTGGCGATACAGATGAGGCATGTGTGGGACTCTGCGAGAGGTCGGAGTGGCGTGGAATGATAAACCCGATGTTTTCCCGACCGCGCCGAGAGCTGCGCAGCCGCCGCAATCGACCATCGGGTGACGCGGCGGAGTATCTCAAACTCGCGCTCGCTCCTACCGCATCCGGATTTTCCCATCAAAGGATTTTCATGATCAAGCTCTACGGCTTCTGGCGCTCGCTCGCCTCTTACCGCGTACGCATTGCGCTGCGGCTCAAAAACATTCCCTTCGAAGAAACCGAAGTTGATCTGCTGGCAGGGGCGCAGTTCAAATCGGAATTCGATGCGGTCAATCCGCAGCACGCCGTGCCGGTGCTCGAACACGAAGGGCACCACCTGATTCAATCAATTCCGATCATCGAGTATCTCGAAGAAGCATTTCCGCAGGTACCCCTGCTGCCCAAGGATGCCTACGGTCGCGCCCGCGTGCGCGCGTTGGCACAGATCGCGGCCTCGGACGTGCACCCCCTGATCGTGCCGCGCGTGCGCAACTTCCTGTCTGCCGAAATGGGCCTGGACGAGCCGCAGAAGCTGCGCTTCATCCAGCACTGGTTTGGCGTCGGCTCAGCCGCGCTCGAAGCCAAGCTCGCGCGCGAGCCCGAAACCGGTACCTTTGCCCATGGCGATACCGCCACTCTGGCCGACGTGGTGCTCACATCGCACGTGGTCGGGGCACGGATGTTCAAGACCGATTTGTCCGGGGCGCCCAAACTGACGGCGCTGGTAGACAAGTGCCTGACGCAGACTGCGTTCGATCCGGGGCGGCTGGCGCAAGGGCATTGAGCCGGACCACGGACACGGCTACTGCGGCCACGCCGGCGCGTGGGTGCCGGGCCGCACCGACGGCCTGCTCCACCGGGCCGGCGTTTGCGAAAACTGTGCGGCGTGCCTGATCGCCACCATCCCGCCCCAGCCCGACGCGGATGTTTCAAGATGCGGATCGGGCGTCTGCGGAGGCACCGCGAACCCGTTCTCGACACGCCCGAGCGAGCGCAGCCAGTGCGCCGTGCGTGCCAGCGAAATGCGAACGTGCCAGCTGCCGCCCTCCTGACTCTGGCGCAGCAGCGCTGCCGAAGCGGCAAACGCCATCAAATAACCGGATGCATAGTCGAGCACTTGCACAGGCATGGCTTTGGGCTGTGCCGAGCCTGCGGCCTGCGCCTCGGCGTGGTTGAATCCAGTCGCCGCCTGCACCAGCGAATCAAACCCGCGCCGCGCCGCCCACGGCCCCGTGTGCCCATAGGCCGAGAGGGAGACATAAACGATGCCGGGCCGCAGTTGCGCGGCCGCTTCGGCATCGAAGCCATGTGCGGCAAGGCCACCCGGACGATAGCCCTGCACAAACACATGGGCTTCGCGCAGCAATGCACGCAGGCTGGCGCGGCCAGGTTCCGTACGCAAATCGATGTGCGCCGATAGCTTGCCGCGGCTGGTATCCGCGATGTGCTCGATGTTGGGCAGATGCGGCGCGTTGATTAGCATCACGTCCGCGCCATAGGCAGCGAGCGTGCGCCCACACACCGGCCCGGCGAGAATGCGCGTGAGATCGAGTACGCGCACCCCGTGCAGCGGCTGGGCCGGCGTGGGCAAGGGTGGCAATGTGCGCGGAGCCGCATCACCGATCTTCTCCAGGAAAATCAGCGGCAGCGCAGCGACGGCGTGACTGTGCGGGTGCGGGTCCCATTGATCGAAGCTGCGCACCGCTGCAACAACCAGCCCGGCATCGGCACAGGCTTGCTCAAAGTCGAATGCGTCCCACTGCAGGAGCGCAGCCTCGACCGCCGTGCGCGGCGTAGCATCACCCGGCGGCAACCCGAGCACGCGCAATGCGCCATCGCGGTGATGCGCGAAATTGGCATGTACACGTACCCAAGCGTCGCCGCAGCGGTAGAGACCCGAGAGCTTGTCCCAGATTTGCGGTGTTCGGCCATCAACTGAAAAATGGCCGGTGCACTCACATGCCGCGTGCTGCATGTCCACCGCGACGCGCTGGCACACGCCATTGCGTGCGCGACCCAGTGTCGCGGCAGCAAGCGCAGCGGCGGCAATGCTCGTTTGCGCGGCGGTACCAACAGCAAAGGAAGACGGCAGCACCGGTTCGGCGCCACTCAGATCGCATTGCTCGAGCGCGGCGGCATCGAGCCCGGCCAGTGACCAGATCGCACGCAGTGCGGTGGCCGAATCAACTCTTGTAGACATGCGCAATGCGCCTTTCACGACGATGGCGTCGGTTGGGGTTGTCGCCGGTACCGTGCGTACGGCATGCATTGCCATCCTACAATAGCCGCATCACGATCCGCGCGACCGCCTCGGACAGCCGGTCACCACCGTCCATTCTCACGACAAGGAAACTCCATGCCCGCACATCGACGCGCCACCTTTTGCTTCTTCGCTTGCGCCCTCGCCTCCTGCCTGACGGCTGGCTCGACTGTCGCACTGGCGCAAGCCTGGCCGACAAAATCCCTGCGCTGGATCGTGCCCTTCCCGCCCGGCGGGCCGACCGATACGCTGTCGCGCGCGGTAGCGCTCAAGCTCGCCGAGGTGCTCGGGCAGCCGGTGGTGATTGAAAACCGCGGCGGTGCGGGCGGCGGCCTGGGCATGGACGCACTGGCCAAATCGGCGCCCGACGGTTACACCATCGGGCTGTCGACCACCGGCACGCACGCCATCAACCCGGCGCTGTACGGCGCCAAGATTCCCTACCACGCGGTCAAGGACTTCACGCCGCTGACCCTGGCCGTGTCCTACGTCAACATTCTCGTCATCAACCCGAATCATGCGGCCAAGAATGTGAAGCAGTTGATCGAATTCGCCAAGGCCAATCCGGGCAAGGTGACCTTTGGCTCGGCCGGCAATGGCGCGTCCAACCATCTGTCGGGTGAGGTGTTGAAGACCCTCTCCGGTGCGCCGATGCAGCATGTTCCCTACAAGGGCAGCGCCCAGGCGCTCACCGACGTGATGGCCGGCAATATCACCTTCATGTATGACGTGCTCAACACGGGCCTGACCCAAGTGAAGGCCGGGCGCGTGACGGCGCTGGCGGTCACCAGCGCGAAGCGCAGCCCCTTCGCGCCCGACGTGCCAACCATGGAAGAAGCGGGCGTACCGGGCTACTCGTCGGCCGGCAGCGAGTTGTGGTTCGGCATCATGGGACCGGCCGGCATTCCCAAACCGATCGTCGCGCGGCTCAATGCCGAACTCATCAAGGTGATGCGCTCGCCTGAACTGCGCGAGCGTGTGCGCGGGCAATACTTTGACCCTTACACCAGCACGCCTGAAGAGTTCGCTGCCGTCATCAAGACTGATCTGGAGAAGTGGGGCAAGATCGTGCGCGCCTCCGGTGCACGCGTTGACTGAACACCGGTGGTTAACCCTGCGTCATCGACCTCCCCTGCTTGAGCCTCGAAAATTGACCCGCGATTGACCGCACCATGACCACCCACACTCAGTTGTCCACCGGCGCGAGCGCCGTGCCCGATGCGCGCGGACAGAATCTCTACCGCGCTGACCCGGCCCTGCCGGCCCTGCTCAAGCTGTGCGTCACGCCCGAGGTGTTCGCCTGCGTCGAGCCGCATCTCGATCGCCTCGGCGCACTCGCCGGCAGCCGGCTCGATACCCTGGCCGGCACTGCCGACCACCACCCGCCGGTGCTGCATCACCGTGACCGCACCGGCCTCGACCGCCAGTGGATCGAAAAGCATCCGGCCTATGAAGAAATGGAGCGCATGGCCTTCGGCGACTATGGCCTCGCCGCCATGTCGCATCGTGCCGGCGTGTTCGGCTGGGCAGCGCCCTTGCCGCCTGCGGTCAAGTACGCACTCTCGTATCTGTTTGTGCAAGCCGAGTTCGGCCTGTGTTGCCCGGTGTCGATGACCGATGCCCTGGCGCGCACGCTCGGCAAATTCGGCAGTCCGGAGTTGATTGCACGCTATCTGCCGGGCTTGACCGCGCAGGACATGGAAGCGCATCTGCAAGGGGCGATGTTCATGACCGAGCAAGGGGCGGGTTCCGACGTCGGCGCCACCGCCACGGTGGCCCGGCCCAAGGGCGATCACTGGCTGCTCACCGGCGACAAATGGTTTTGCTCGAATGCCGACGCCGAGCTGGCGCTGGTGCTGGCCAGGCCGGAGAGTGTCTCTGGGAGCCACTCTGCGAGAAGTTCCGCCTCCGGGAACACCGCGACAGGCACCTCAGGAACCAAGGGCCTCGGCCTCTTCCTGCTGCCGCGCACCCTGCCCGACGGCACGCCCAACCACTACCGCATCATCCGCTTGAAAGACAAGCTCGGCACACGCTCGATGGCGAGCGGCGAGATCCGCCTCGAAGGAGCGGTCGCCTATCTGGTCGGCGAGGAAGCGCGCGGCTTTGTGCAAATGGCCGACATGATCAACATGTCGCGCTTGTCCAACGGCATGCGCGCGGCCGGCCTGATGCGCCGCGCGTATTTCGAGGCGCGCCACGTGGCGCAACACCGCGTCGCGTTCGGCAAACAGGTGATTGACATGCCACTCGCACGCCGCCAATTGATGAAGATGCTGTTGCCCGCCGAAGCCGCACGCTCGATGACCTTCGCCGCAGCGCGTGCGCTCGAAGCTGCGGACGCTGGCGATGAAGCCGCACGCCGCCGCATCCGCCTCCTCACGCCGCTGCTCAAATTCCGCGCCTGCCGCGACGCGCGCAAGGTGACCGGCGATGCAATGGAAATGCGCGGCGGGGCCGGCTATATCGAAGAGTGGGCCGACGCGCGCCTGTTGCGCGACGCCCACTTGGGCTCGATCTGGGAAGGCACCAGCAACATCGTCGCGCAGGATGTGCTGCGCGCGATCAAACGCGAAGACGCGCTTGAAGCGCTCGATGCCGATCTTGATGCGCTCGACCGCGAAGCCGGCCGCGATGAAGAACGCTTCGTTGCGCGCGAGCGGGCGCAGGCGTTTGCGCGTGAGGTCGCGCTGGCCGGTGACGCCGAGCACGCACGCCAGGCCGCTAGCGGCCTCTACTACTCGACGGCGGCGACACTGCTGGCCTGGGAAGGCAAGCGCATCGGCGGTGCCATTGGCGCGCAGCGTGCTGCGCTGTCAAGGCTGTTGGTACGCCACAAGCTGAGTGAACGCGACCCGTTCAAACTTGAGCCGGCGGAGGCCGACGAGACCCTGTTGCTGCAATCCTGATCCGGGTGACGGCGCACACACCGGTGCGGGGTGACCCAGTTCATTCGATAATGCGTGTCTCTCCACGCTGGCTCCATCACCTCGCTTCCATGACCGCAACCCCGTCCGGCGCGCGCCTGCCGATCGCCCTGATTGGCGCCGGCCTGATTGGCCGGGTGCACGTCGCCCATGCGCTCGCCTCGAGTGAGGTAGCCGTGGCCGCGATTGCCGACCCGACCGAGGCCGGGCGCGCCTTCGCCGCGAGTGTCGAGGTGCCGTGGTTTGCCGACCATCGGGCCATGCTCGATGCCATCAAACCACAGGCAGTCATCGTCGCCACGCCCAATGCGAGCCACGTCAGCATTGGTCTCGATGGCATCGCACGCGGCATCGTCACCTTGATGGAGAAGCCGATCGCCGATACGGTCGAAGATGCCAGGCGCCTGTGTGATGCCGCGCTTGCCGCAGGGGTCGCGCTGCTGGTCGGCCACCAGCGCCGCCACAACCCGATCGTGCGCCGTGCCCGGCAGCTGGTACAGGAGGGCGTGCTGGGCCGGCCGGTGTCGGCCACGGCGCTGTCGACCTGGCTCAAGCCCGGCCCCTATTTCGATACGCGGTGGCGCCGCGAACCCGGCGGTGGCCCGGTGCTGATCAACCTGATTCACGACATCGACCTGCTGCGCCACTTGCTGGGCGACGTCGTCAGCGTACAGGCGATGACCTCCAACCGCGTGCGCGGCTTTACGGTCGAAGACACCGCCGCCGTGCTGCTGCAGTTTGCCAATGGCGCGCTCGGCACCGTTTCGGTCAGCGACACCGTGGTCGCCCCATGGAACTACGACCTGGCAGCAGGTGAACAGGCGCACTACCCGCGCCAGGACATCGACAGCCATTATCTGTGCGGCACCGAAGGCTCGCTCACGCTGCCGCGCCTTGAAGTGTGGCGTTATCGCGGCGCGCGCGGCTGGCACGAACCGCTCAGCGTCGAGCGCAGCGCCGTTCACACCGCCGATCCTTATGTCGAACAGTTGCGCCACCTGCGCGCGGTGGTCGAGGGCAAAGAGGAGCCGCTGTGTTCCGGCGTCGACGGCATGAAGACGCTTGAAGCGACGCGCGCCGTATTGACGGCCGGTGCGTCCGGGCAGGCAGTGCGGGTGAATCCATGACTACGAGCCCTCTTGAGCAAGAACGAGTGCATCAGCGCGCGCGCCAGATTTCCCTCGGCCCCCTCACCGCACTTGCGCTGGCGCCCCCGCAACTGATGGAGGTGGCCGCCGCTGCGGACCTGGACGGCATCGGCATTCGTCTGTTGCCGGCAGCGCCGGGCGGCCTGTGCTACCGGCTGATGGACGATCCCGGTTTGCTGCGCGACACCCTGGCTGCAAGAGCCGCCACCGGGATGCGCATCGTCGATCTTGAAATGGTGCGCATCGGGCCGGCATTCGAGGTCAGCCGGTTTACCCCCTTTTTCGAGGTCGGCGCCCAACTGGGCGCGGCGCACGTGCTGGTCGCCATCGATGATGCCGAGCCGGCCCGCGTCACCGCTGCGTTTGCACGGCTGTGTGAGGCACTGGCGCCCTACGGCATGACGGCCGACCTCGAATTCATGCCCTGGACCGACGCCCCCGACCTCGCTACTGCACGCCGCATCGTGCAGGATGCGGCGCAAGCGAATGGCGGCATTTTGGTCGATGCGCTGCACTTTGCCCGTGGCGCCAATCGCCTGGAAGACATTGATGCCCTGCCAGGGCAGGTCCTGCACTACGCCCAGACGTGTGACGGGCCGGCGGCGCGGCCCGCGACCATGGAAGCCCTGATCCACGCAGCACGCTGCGAGCGCATGCTGCCGGGCGAAGGCGGGCTCGACCTGGTGTCCCTGTTCAGGCGCCTGCCGCCCGGCCTGCCCATCTGCATCGAGACGCCGAGCGATACGCGCGCGCCGCTGCTGGGCTGGGCCGAGTGGGTACGGCAGGCGGCAGCGGCGACACGCACCGTACTCGCGCGCATCGACGAGGCTATCTGATCCCGGGACTTCATCCAATCCGGTGTCGAGCGGCCGGCGGCGCCTAAAATGACACTAGTGCGCTGTTGTCGACCTCGCCGAGGGTTCAATGGCCAGCCGGCAATCGCAGCGAGAACACGCAGCCCCCTCACTCTGGAGACAGGCAGATGAAGAAGATCCTGGTACTGCACGGCGTCAATCTCAACATGTTTGGCAAGCGCGACCCCAAGCAGTACGGCACGATCACACTCACCCAGATCGACAACCAGTTGAAAAAGCTGGCCAAGGAACTGGGGGTGGCGGTATCAACCTTCCAAACCAATTTCGAGGGTGCGCTGTGCGAACGCATCCACGCCGCGCATGGCGACGGTACGCACGCCGTAGTGATCAACGCCGGGGCGTGGACTCACTACAGCTACGCCATGCGTGATGCCCTGGCGATCCTTGCCGTGCCGATCATCGAAGTGCATATGTCGAACATCCACGCGCGCGAAGAGTTTCGCCAGCACTCGGTGATTGCACCGATCGCCAAGGGGCAGATTGCCGGGTTCGGTGTGGACAGCTACCTGCTCGGGCTGCGCGCCGCGGCCACGCTGCTGAAGTAGCAGCGCACGCGGTCTCGCGCACATTGCCGCGCCCGTAGCGGGCCGCTCTGAGGAAAACCCGCACGGCATCACCGACACCGCATTGCCGCCAGCGCATCACCGTCACGGCATCACCATCACCGCATCACCATCACCGCATTCTCATGGCCCTACCCCCCACCAAACGCGTTGTCCGCACCGACCTCTGGCTCGACGCCGCATTCGAGACGCGCCTCGCGCAGGAGGCCGATATCGCCGTCGATCGCATCGTCTGCCGCAGCGAGCCGCAGATCGACACTGACAACTGGGCGCTGCTCGCACAGGCGCATGCCTACAACATCACCGCTGCACGCGACGAGTTGCCGCCGCACCTGTTCGCCAATGCCGCGCTGCTGGCGCGCTGCCCGCAACTGCTGTGCGTCTCCTCGGCCGGCGCCGGCTACGACACTGTCAATGTCGCCGACTGCACGGCGGCCGGCGTCGCGGTGGTCAACCAGGCCGGTGCCAACGCGGTGTCGGTGGCCGAGATGGCGATGGGTCTATTGCTCGACGTCTCGCGCCGCATCAGCGAATGCAACCGGCGCCTGCACCACGAGCGCGGCTTCGCGCGCGAAGAGTTGATGGGGCACGAGATTTTTGGCAAGTGCATCGGCTTGGTAGGCATCGGCCACACCGGATCGCGCGTTGCGCATCTGGCTGCTGCATTTGGCATGGAGGTGCTGGCCTGCGACCCCTTGCTGGACGCCGACGAGATCACCCGGCGCGGTGCGCAGCCGGTGTCGTTTGATCAATTGCTCACGCGTGCCGATGCCATCTCGGTGCATTGCCCGCGCGACGCGAGCACCATCGGACTGTTCAATGCTTCTGCCTTCGCGCGCATGCGCCAAGGCGCACTCTTCATCACCACGGCGCGCGGCGGCATTCACGATGAAACCGCACTGGCGGCGGCACTGCAATCGGGACATCTCGGCGGCGCCGGCCTCGACGTGTGGCAACCCGAGCCGCCCGCACTCGATCACCCCTTGCTCGCGCTGCCCAATGTGGTGGCAACCTATCACACCGCCGGCGTGACCCATGAAGCACGGCGCAACATCGCGCTGTATGCGGCCGAGCAACTGATCGGCACGCTCAAGGGCGGGCGACCACCACGCCTGATCAATCCCGAGGTGTGGCCAGCTTATTGCGCGCGGTTTGAACGCGTGTTCGGTGTTGCCCCGATGGCTCTTGCGGCGACGACGGGTCAGGCTGCGCAGCATGAGCGCTAAGGCAGACGATGCCAGCAAGATCAACGATGCACCACGCCAGAACCCTTGGTAGACAAGGCGTTCAGGGCCATGTGCCGTACGAGCGTTGATGGGAGCGCCTGTCACGCCACCCGTCGTTGCGGCTCCACCACCGGCCCCGCGACTGCAGGCGGCCGGTCTGGCAGTCGTCGGACTGGGCGCGTCAATTGCGCCCCTCGATTTTTCGGTCAATGTCGCCTTCCCCGCGATCACGGCGGCGTTTGCCCTGGAGACCCGCGAGATCCGCTGGGTCGCGGTCAGCTATGTGCTGACCTATGGCAGCCTGATGCTGGCATGCGGCGCCCTCGGCGACCGCATCGGCCACCTGCGTGTGTTTCGTTCCGGCTTGTTGTTGGGGGCGCTGGCCTTTTGCCTGTGCGCGATCGCACCCGACTACGCCTGGCTGCTGACGGCGCGCGTACTGCAAGGCATCGGCGTTGCGCTCACGCTGTCGTGCGCACCGGCCCTGGCGACGGCCTTGTTTGACGACAGCCGCCGCACCTGGGCGCTGTCGATGTATGGCGGCATGAGTGCGTTTGCCGGCGTGGTTGCCCCGCTCGTGGGCGGTGCCGCCATGGCCTTGATGGGCTGGCCCGGCGTGTACTGGTTTCGGGTGCCGATCGTCTTGCTCGCCTTTTTTTGCGTGCCCTTGCTGGCGCGCCGGCTGGCGCCACTGCCACCCAGGCCCCCCCGGCCAGCAAGCGCGTATGACCTCACCGGCATGCTCATGCTGGTGGCCAGTGTTGCACTGCTGCTCCTCGCGCCGGCGGTGATGCGCACCGACGCGCTGCTCTGGCCGGCCCTGCCGCTGGCGCTCGGCGGCGGGGTGTTGATGGTGGCGTTCGTGCAGCGCCAGCGCGCCAGCAGCACACCTTTCCTGCCGCGTGCGGTCGTGCGCAACCCCGACTTCGTGATACCGAATCTGGCTGCTGTCGTCGTGCAATCGACCAGTTTTTCGATTCCGCTGGTGCTGCCGTATTACCTCACGCGCATGGGCGGCTGGGAGCCGCTGGCGAACGGCATGCTGATGGCCATCTGGGCAGTCGGTGCACTGGCCGGGTCAGGCGTCGCGGCGCGCCTGGTGCGCGCGCTTGGGGTGCGGCGCGCGGCCTTCACCGGCGGTGCACTGGTGACGCTGGGCCTGGCGTCGATCGCGCCCTGGCCCGCCGAACCAAACGTGGCGCTGATGGTGGCCTGCCTGTTGGTGCAGGGCATGGGCGTCGGCCTGTATCAAGTCGCCTATTCCGACATCGTGGTGGCGGCCTTGCCGGTGTCACAACGCGGCGTTGCCGGCAGCCTCACCATGGTGACGCGCACCATCGGCATTGTGCTCGGGGCATCGTTGCTCACTTGGGTATTGCAGAGTGTCGAAGCGGCGGCATTGGCGCACGGCGCGGACGCGCGCGCCGCCTTCATGGCCGGGTTTGGCGCGGTGTACTGCGCTGCCGCTGCGGTGGCGGGCGCGACCTTCGCACTCACTGCGCTGCGGCGGCGAACCTGGTTTGACGCGGCCACGCGTGGCCCTTGAATCGCTGGCTGCGGCGCAGTCAGTACCATACCGAAACTCGCCCATGGAAAGAGGCCTTCACGGAGGCGTCGAAAATAGACGCGCAAGCCCTATTCCGCCGATAATTATGGCCATGAACGCTCCCGCCCCCACCCAATCGTCTACCGATCATTCGCCGCTCGTCAGGGGCATGCTCAACCTTGCCCACGCGGTGGACCACCTGTTCCTGCTGATCTTCGCGGCTGCCGTCGCCACGATTGCGGTGGACTTCGGTTTTTCCAAATGGGAAGACCTGATGCCCTACGGCGCCGGCGCCTTCCTGCTGTTCGGCCTCGGCTCCCTGCCGGCCGGGCGCCTCGGCGATTTATGGGGCCGCCGCAGCATGATGCTGATTTTCTTTTTTGGCATCGGCGCATCCTCGATATTGACCGCTGCTTCACAAAATGCCTGGCAGCTCGCTGCCAGCCTGACCCTGATGGGCGCGTTTGCCTCGATCTATCATCCGGTCGGCATACCGATGCTGATCGAGCGCTCGTCCAATCCCGGCGCCACCATCGGCTTCAACGGACTGGCTGGCAATCTTGGCGTGGCGGCCGCCGCCTTGCTCACCGGATTTCTGATCAAGTGGCTGGGGTGGCGCGCCGCCTTCATCGTCCCGGGCGTGGTGTGCCTCGCCTGTGGTGCGATCTTCGCATGGGCCTGTCCGCGCGAAACCGAATCACCGTCAAAGCGCAAAGGCGGTGCCAAGGTGACCTTGTCGCCAGCGATGATGGCGCGCGCCATGGTGGTCATGACGGCCGCGGCCATCACCAGCAGTGTGCTATTCAACTTCACCACCAATGGCAACGGCCAGTTGCTCACCGAACGCTTCCGCGGCGTGATGGAAGACCCGGCCACACTCGGCATCCTGCTCGCCCTCGTCTACACCATCTCGTCGATCGCGCAGGTGGTGGTGGGCAATCTGGTCAATCGCTTCGCGTTGAAGCCGTTCTTCCTGTTCATGGTGCTCGGGCAGATTCCGATGCTGTTCCTGGCGTCGCAGACCCAGGGCTGGTGGCTGTTCCTGGCGCTCACCGGCGTAATGATCTTTGTGTTCGGCGCGATTCCGTTTACCGACGTGATGATTGCGCGCTATGTCGATGACCGCATGCGTTCGCGCGTATCGGGCATCCGCCTGGGGGTCTCGTTCGCAGTCAGTTCGCTCTCGGTGTGGGCCATCGGCCCGGTGGTCAAGGCGATGGGCTTTGGCAATTCGCTGCTGGTGCTGGCCTGTTTCTCACTTACGACCGTGACCATCCTGACGCTTTTACCGGGCGCGGCGCACGAGCAGGTGGTCAAGGCTTAGCTGGCCTGAATGGTTCAAGAACCACTTGCACCAGCGATTTCCGGATATCAGCCTGCCTTCGTTTTGTCCAGCAGGCGCACCATCGCCGCCACCGCCGTTGGGTAGCCATCCGGCCCCAGCCCCATCATGACGGCGGTCGCCACCGCTGACATCAGCGAGTGATGGTAGATCGCTTCGCGGCGATGCACATTGGATATGTGCAGTTCGAAAATCGGCCCGGGAAACATCTTCAGGGCGTCCAGCACCGGGATCGA
>JANLTL010000003.1:0-6900 GCA_031362905.1 Burkholderiales bacterium
CCGGCACCATCTACTTCGCCGAAGGCCGCGCCTACAGTTACCACAACGACCCGGAGAAAACCGCCAGCAGCCGCAATGCGCAAGGCTGGACCACGCTCGGTGATGTCGGCTATGTCGATGACTAAGGCTATCTGTACCTCACCGACCGCAAGGCCCACATGATCATCTCGGGGGGCGTCAACATTTACCCGCAAGAGGCCGAGAATCTGCTCATCACGCATCCCAAGGTGCTCGACTGCGCGGTGATCGGTGTGCCCAACGATGACTTCGGCGAAGAAGTCAAGGCGGTGGTGCAACCGCGCGACATGCGCGACGTGGCGGGCGGGCTCGCCAGGGAACTTGAAGCCGAGTTGATCGCGTTTTGCCGCGCAAGCTTGTCGGCAATCAAATGCCCGCGCTCGATCGACTTTGAAGCCGAGCTGCCGCGCCATCCGACCGGAAAACTGTATAAACGCCTGCTTCGCGACCGTTATTGGGCTGGCCGCGCGAGCAAGATCATCTGATAGGCCATGGCTTTATCGCCGATGCTGTCAAGCGTCCGCACCATCGCCCGACCAGCCGCCATCCCAAGCTGTTTGTTCAACCGCACGCAGTCTCGCTCACTCCAAACCAAAGGCCCGCCATGAAAACCGCTGTCACTGAAATGCTTGGTATCCGTTACCCCATCATCCAGGGCGGTATGCAATGGGTGGGCTTCGCCGAGTTGGCCTCGGCGGTCTCCAATGCCGGCGGCCTCGGCATCCTCACCGCGCTCACGCAACCCACCCCTGAAGATCTGGTCAGGGAGATTGCGCGCTGCCGCACCATGACCGACAAGCCATTCGGCGTCAACCTCACCATTCTGCCGTCGATCAAACCGCCGCCGTATGCCGAGTACATCAAGGTCATCATCGAGAGCGGCGTCAAGATCGTCGAGACTGCGGGCAACAACCCGCGCGACGTGGTGCCCACCTTCAAGCAGCACGGCATCAAGGTGCTGCACAAATGTACCTCGGTGCGTCACGCTCTCTCGGCGGAGCGCCACGGCGTCGACATCATTTCGATAGACGGCTTCGAGTGCGCCGGGCATCCTGGTGAAGATGATGTCACCAACCTGATCCTGATTCCCGCTGCGGTGCGCGCAGTGAAAATTCCGGTGGTGGCCTCAGGCGGCATTGCCGACGGCTATCAACTCGCGGCCTGCCTCGCGCTCGGCGCGCAAGGCATCAACATGGGGACGCGTTTCATGTGTACGCAGGAGGCGCCGGTACACGACAACGTCAAGCAAGCGCTGGTCAAAGCCGGTGAGCGTGATACCAACCTCATCTTCCGCACCATGCACAACACCTCGCGCGTGCTCAAAAACGCGGTATCAGACGAAGTGGTGGCGATGGAAAACAAGGGCGCGGCATTTGAAGAAGTGCGCCATCTGGTGGCGGGCGGGCGCGGCAAGAACGCGATGAAAACGGGTGACGTCGATGGCGGCATTGTCAGCGCGGGCATGGTGGTGGGGCTGATTAATGATGTGCCGACCTGTAGCGAGTTGATCGAGCGCATCGTGCGCGAGTGCCGCGAGAGTCTTGCGGCGGCGAGCAGGTTGGTGGCCTGAGACAGTCCGCCAACCAGGTACGCGGCTGGTTCCTCTGACGGGAGATCACATGCATCACGCGAATGAAGCATCACGCCCTGAGCAAAGCTTTTTCTCCGACCCCGCCGTCGACCGCGTACTTGGCGTCGTCATGGCGCTGGCGACTGAGGTCTACGTATTGCGTGACCGCACGCGTGCGCTCGAGGCACAACTGGTCGCCGGCGGGCAGGTGAATCGCGCCGCGCTCGACGCGGAGCCAAACGCCGAGTCCCTTGCCGCCCTACGGGCAGATCGCGACGCCTTTGTTCAACATTTGATGCATCCCTTGATGGGACAACAGGTCAGCCGGGGTGCGCTGTCGTGATGGCTTCTGCCGCGTCTGAGGCGTGCAGCGACCGCGCCTTCTCTGCAGCTCAGGATTTCTTGCTTGGCGCCAAGACCTTCTGGACCACGCGCATGTTTCCGGCGTTGCGCGCCGAATATGAGGCGCGTGGGCAAAAGGAATCGCTCCGTGCCGACCAACCAGACTCGGCACCCCTTGCGCAGGAAGGCGTCGCAGCCGTGGCAAGGACCCTGCACGATTCGACTCTGTATCAATCATTTGCATGGCTGGAGCGGCACCTGCAGCGCATGAAGTACTCGGGCCGCTATGGGTTGGTGAATTGGCATGCGCGCGACCGCGCATCGCTAGTGTAGTGCTTCGTATTTAATGGAATTAAAGTGAGAAAACTGTGTCCAAGCACCATTCGATAAGTTTTGGAGACGGTGATGCGGAAAGCAACTGCGATTGAACTGGGAGGTGCACAGCGGGAGAAGCTGTTGAAACTGGCCCACTCGAACACCACGGAGGTGAGGCTGGCGCGGCGCGCTGGCATCGTGCTGCTGGCCGCAGATGGGTTCGACAACGAGACGATTGGCGAGATGCTCGATGTGGGCCGGGTGCAGGTGGGGCGCTGGCGCGCCCGCTACGCTACCAGCGGCGTCGAGGGCATCGAACAGGATTTGCCGCGCGGCGGGCGCAAACCCAAGATCGATGCGGCCGAGATCGTTCGCCTGACCACGCAGACCAAGCCCGAAGCGGCGACGCAGTGGAGCACGCGCACGCTGGCGGCGGTAGCCGGGGTGAGCGACACCACGATCCAGCGCATTTGGAAGAAGCGGGGCTTGAAGCCGCACCGGGTCAAGCAGTTCAAGGTGTCGCGTGATCCCAAGTTTGTGGAGAAGCTCGAAGATATTGTTGGTCTGTACATGTCCCCACCCGAGCACGCTGTGGTGCTGTGCTGCGACGAGAAGAGCCAGATTCAGGCGCTGGACCGCACCCAGCCGGGTCTGCCGATGAAGACTGGCCGTGCCGCCACCACGACGCATGATTACAAACGCAATGGCACCACCACTTTGTTTGCCGCGATGAGCATGCTCGATGGCTCGGTCATCTCGCGCTGTGCGCAGCGCCATCGCCATATCGAGTGGCTCGATTTCCTGCGCCAGATCAACCGTGAGGCGCCGCAACACATGCAGCTTCATCTGATCTGCGACAACTACGCTACACACAAGCATCCAAAGGTCCAGGAGTGGCTCGGCAAGCATCCGCGTTTCCACATGCATTTCACTCCGACGTCGGCGTCGTGGCTCAACATGGTCGAGCGCTTCTTCCGTGACATCACGGTGAACCGCTTGCGCAACGGCGTGTTTAAAAGCGTCCCCGAACTGACTGCGGCCATCAAGGAATTTATCGCTGTGCATAACAAAAATCCCAAACCTTTCGTCTGGACTGCCAAGGCCAATGACATCCTCGCCAAAGTCATGCGCGCCAATCGCAACTTAAGTTCCAAACAGAATGAAGCACTACACTAGAGGCATGGCTTGCCGATGCGCCCGCTGTCCTCGACCCGGCACTTGAGTTGCCGCGCTACTACGTGAGCGTGGATATCCACCAGCATCCCGGTGGCGTGTGGGGTGACGCGTTGGCAGGCGCAGTGTATGAGCGCGGTGCGCGTTCGACAACGCCGCTGGCAGGGCCGCGCCACGCGGATTTGCATGAGCGCTTTACGCAGCGGGTCGTAGCCCTGTTCGCGTGCGCGCAGGCGGGTGAAGAAAGTGTGAAACCGCCACCGGTGACACCCGCCGGCCTTGCTGCACCACAGGCCTTGCTCGACATGGGCTGTGGCTTCGGCAAGAGCACTTTGCCGTTCGCGCGATCGTTTGCCAACGCACGCATCGAAGCCATTGACCTGGCCGCACCCTGTCTGCGTTTCGCTGCAATGACACAGCGCGAAACCCGCATCACCAATGTGCGTTATGCGCAAACCAATGCAGCAGCCACCCAGTACGGCGCTGCAGAATTCGATCTCGTCACCTCCACCATGCTGCTGCACGAGCTGCCGCCGCCGATGGTGGAAGATGTGCTGCGTGAGGCCGCTCGCGTCCTCAAGCCCGGGGGCTGGATGGCGCATCTGGATTTTCTGCCGCAGGTGCAGCCCGGTGCCAACGCGTTCAGCCAGTTCATCCACTATGGCCATGGCCGCCGCAACAACGAGCCGTTCATGGAGCCGCTCGCAAACATGGATTTCGCGTCACTACTGGCCGACCTCGGCTTCACCGATGTGGCCATTGAGCCGTTCGAGGAAGCCCCCGGCGCGCTCGACCCGGCAAACCGCCACTGGCGTTTCCCTTGGACGGTGATTCGCGCGCGCAAGGCGTGCGCGTGAGTCGCTTGACCGCGCCCCTCCTGTGGTGACTCAAGCAAGCCCGAGATCGTTGGTAGCAGCGCTTCTCCGGAAAGAAGACGGCGAGACGCGCACTGGCAGCGCCTCTCGGGCCTATGGCGACGGCAATTCAGGAACCACCGTCAGCCAACGCCTCATCCACACTGCGGTCGTTGTCGGCTGAAAACCCGCCGATCTGTGCGCCCTTCCAGCACGGCCGCGCCAGAAAGCGCGCCCACCATGCGGCCACCAGTGGCGTGAGTTTGCCGGGCCGCTCTTCCTCGAAGCGCACCACATAAGGTGCAGCGGAGATGTCGGCCAGCGTGAAACGCTCACCGTAGATCCAGGGGCCGTCGCTTTTGACCAGATAGCGTTCGACCTGCATCGTCATGTCTTGCAGGATATCGAGCGCTGCCTCAATCTCGGCGCGACTGAAAGGGTTACGCGCCATGCGCGTCCACAGATCGCGCCGCTCCTTGCTGGGGATGGCGGCGAGACGTTCGGCCAGTTCGGCGTCACTCCACTTTTCGGCAATCGGTCGCATCAGCAGCGTCCAGTTCGGCTTTTGCACTGCCGGCAAGCAGGTGTCGTCGATGTATTTGGACCAGCACCGCAATTCATGGCGTTGCAGCGGATCGTCCGGCATCAGCCGCGGATTCGGGAAGGCCTCATCGAGGTATTCGTTGATGAGATTGCTCTCGATCAATGAATGGCCATCGACCAGCAGCGCCGGCACGATGCCGCTCGGGTTAATACGCTTGTACCAGGCGGTGTGGTGCTGGAAACGGTTGATATCAATCACGCGGCCCTGCCACGCGAGGCCCTTTTCGGCGAGGCACAGGCGCACTTTGCGCGAGGCGCTGGAGTTCCATGCGTGATAGAGGACGAGTTCTGGTTGCTTGGTCATCGTCGTGTCCACAAGGCGCCTAGCGCGCCGAGAATCGGTAGGTGATTGTGCCGGTATAGCGCTCCCCGGGGTTAAGCACAGCCGACGGAAAGTTCGGCTGGTTCGGGGTATCGGGAAACTTGCCGGGTTCGAGGCACAGGCCAGCCCGGCACTGATAGACCTTGCCACCCTTGCCGACATCGCGCGGCGCTTCACCGGTGAAGTTGTTGCCGCTGAAGAACACCAGGCCGGGTTCGGTGCTGAGCACCTGCATTTCACGGCCGGTGGTGGGTTCATGGAGTGTGGCGACCAGGCCGTACTGCCCTGGTGGCTTGTTGATCACCCAGTTGAAGTCGTAGCCACGCGTGGCCGGTTGCATGCAGTAGGGGTCGTTGATGCGAGCGCCGATACGCATGGGCCGACGAAAATCAAGGGCAGTGCCGGTGACTGATTTCAGTTCGCCGGTGGTGATGAGGTTTTTGTCACTCGGCGTGAAGGTGTCGGCCGGGATGGCAAGGATGTGCTCGCCCTGCGTCGCTTCGCTCGCGGCCGCATGCCCGGCGAGGTTGAAGAAGCCGTGTGAAGTGAAGTTGACGATGGTCGGCGCGTCAGTGGTGGCTTCGTAGCGGATGTCGAGCGCGTTGTCTTCGGTGACCTGGTAGACGATGCGCGAGCGCACATGGCCGGGGTAGCCTTGGTTGCCATCGGGATATTCGAGCAGCAGTTCGCAAGTAGCGGCATCGACTTGCTTGACGTCAAAAACACGAAAGCGCGAACCCTTGCTGCCGCCGTGCAGCGAGTTGGGGCCGCTGTTGACGGTGAGCCGATGTTCCCTACCGCCCAGTGTGAAGCGCGCCCCGCCCACGCGGCCGGCGTAGCGCCCAATGAATGCGCCCATGCTGCTCTGGCCGGTCAACACCGAGGCGATGCTATCGTAGCCGAGCGCTACGTCATCCATCACGCCATGGCGGTCCGGCACGATGATCTGCAAAATCTTGGCGCCGTGGTTGGTGAAGCGCACCACCATGCCCTTGCTGTTGGCGATGGTGAAAAGATCGGTGCGGCGACCATCGACGACGGACTGAAAGCGTTCGCGTTGCAATGCAGCAAAAGGCATGGGTTGCATGGGTTCGTCAGGTTCAAAGCATTGTACTGACCCCTTTTCGGGAAGCTGCCTCAGGCCGGATTTTGACCTGAATTCTTTGCATGGGCCGCGGGCGGCGCAACGTTAAACTACCGCGACCATGCTCAAGTTTGATGCAACCCTGGCCGGCCCGCTTGCCGACGTGCGCGTGGTCGACCTCTCGCGCCTGGTAGCGGGCAACATGCTCACGGCCTACCTCGCCGATTTCGGCGCCGACGTCATCAAGGTGGAACGCGCGCGCGCCGACGCCAACGGTCAACTCCAGGGCGGCGACGATTTACGCCACTGGCGCGAAAACGGCCAGACGATTTTCTGGAAGGTTTACGGGCGCAACAAGCGCTCCCTCGTGCTGGACATCAAATCCGAAGAAGGTCTCTCGCAACTCAAAAAGCTGTTGCGCCACTCGCAAATCATGGTGGAAAACTTCGTGCCCGGCGGTCTGGAGAAAATGGGCCTCGCGCCGGCCACCCTGCACGCGCTTAACCCGGCGCTGGTGATCGTACGCATTTCGGGCTGGGGCCAGACCGGGCCCTACAGCCACAAGCCGGGTTTCGGCACGCTGGTCGAAGCAATGTCGGGCTTTGCTTACCTCAACGGC
>JANLTL010000014.1:0-7526 GCA_031362905.1 Burkholderiales bacterium
CCGGCACCAGCAATGCCGGACGTGGCGGCCGGCGTTGCCGCCGGCGGACCGGATTTGAGCGCTACCGGCGCTGGCGCAGGGGGTTTTACGCCGGCATCCTTCAGGTAGTGAGCCGGTGCGTTTTCGGTCAGGTCGATATCAACATCGATATCGGCGGCGGCGCCCGCTTTCCTCGCCGCAGCATCACCACCCGCTGCAGCGCCTGGACGGGTGGGGATCGCATATGCATCGACGTGCCGGATGGCAGTCGCGTCCGGATCGAACGGGGCTGGAACCGGCGCATCTTTTTCAGCCGGCCGTGACACCGCCGCTCCCACATGGACCTGGCGAATGACCGTCGCGTCCGCTTCTGCATGGGCGGCAGCGCCACGCCGCGCCTTTTCAGCAGCTTCACGTTCGACGCGCGCGGCTTCGGTCTTGGCAAGCTCTTCGGCAGCACGTTTTGCCTGGACTTCCTTGCGCGTCCGCTCCTCGGTCTCGCGCGCCGCCTTTTCCGCCTCGCGTTGCTTGCGTTCGGCCAATTCCTTGGCGGCCTGCGCCTCTTTCGCGGCCTTCGCGTCGGCTTCCTTTTTCTGGCGTTCCTGCTCCAGCGCATCCCGCTTGGCCTTGGCCTCGGCCTCGCGCTTCTCCAGTGCTTCACGCTGGCGCCGCTCGTCTTCGGCCTTGCGTTCCTGTGCGGACTTGAGGGCCTTTTCCTTTTCCTCAGCCTCTTTGCGCTTCTGCGCTTCCAGTTCGCGTTGGCGATTTGCCTCGGCATCGCGCTTGGCCTGCTCCTGCTGTTGCAGCAGGTCTTTTTCAGCCGCTATGCGCGCCGCTTCCCGCTGCATTGCTTGTTGCTTGCGTTCCTCCGCCTCCTGCTGGGCGCGCGCACGGGCTTCGCGCTCGGCCTGCTCGGCCTGCTCGGCGGCGGCGCGACGCGCCTGCTGCGCCGCTTCTTCACGTTGGCGCGCCTCGTTAGCCTCGCGCTGGCGTGCTTCCGCGTCCCGCTGGGCTTGCTGTTCGGCTTCCTGGCGCGCGCGCTCGGCGGCTGCGCGCTCCGCACCGCCGTCAGCTGGTGCTACCGGCGCCTCGCTTTTTAGTGGGCCTGCGCCGCTCTGGGTTGTGGATCCGGGAACCTGCTTGGCCGCCGTGTGTCCGGCACTGAGTTCGGTTAGATCCTCTTCGTTTGGCCCGCGTGCGCCGGCGCCGGCCCGGTTGAGCTTGTCGAGCCTGCGTTTGGCCAGATGGGAAAACCGGCCATCCGGAAAGGAGTCGATAAACGCGGCAAAGTCATCCGGGTGATCGCTATCCTTGATCTCTTTCCAGAACTCGAGCTCGGACTCCATCGCCAGGTCGGTACGCTCTGGCCGGCCACTGTTGGTGCTGGTGGCCGCACCGCCCGCAGCCGCCTGGTCGGCTGCCGGTCTGCTCCCGCTTTTTGTGGCGTCTTCGGCGCCTGATGACTGCCCGGCAGGCGCCGCGGGCAGATCGCCCTTGGCACGCCGCAGCGCGTCGATAAATTCACGCGCCGATTGATAGCGCTCGTCGGCGCGCTTGGCCAGCGCTTTCTTGACGACCTGGTCCCACACCGGCAGCAACTCGACGTTGATCTGCGAGGGTGGCGTCGGTGTCTGGGTCAGGATATTGCGCGCGATGGTCTGACTGCCGCCAGTGAACGGCCGTGCACCGTGCGTCAGAAACTGATACAAAATCACGCCACATGAGAACAAATCAGCGCGCCCGTCAACCGCCATCATGCGGTGCTGTTCCGGTGCCATGTAGGCGGGGGTACCGACGCGGGTACCAATCTGAGTCGCCAGGGAAGACTCGATCTTGGCGACACCGAAGTCAGCCACCTTGACGCGTGCGTCGTCGGTGATCATGATGTTGGCGGGCTTGATGTCGCGATGCACCACCTTGCTCTGATGCGCGTGCTCGAGCGCCTCCAGGATCGCGCTCATGATGCGCACGGTATCGGTCAGTGGAAACTTCTCGCCCTTGTCAAAATAGGACTTGAGCTCCTTACCGCTGATGTACTCCATCGCGATAAAGGCCACATCGGAGGTCTCGCCGTAGTCGTAAATCGAGACCACACCAGGATGGTTGAGACGGCCGGCGGCTTGCGCCTCCTGTTTGAAGCGGCCGAGCAGGCCTTCGGCTTCCGAGCTGTCGAGCGACTCCTTGAGGACAGTCTTGATCGCGACCCTGCGCCCGATGACCGGGTCACGGCAATCGTAGACGATGCCCATCGCCCCCTTGCCAAGGACGCCGACTACGTCGTACTTGCCGAATTTTGTGGGTGCAGCGGTTTCCAAGCGAGTATCCGCAGTGATTGAGCCGGAGAGATCATGTCGAAGCGCCAGAGATTACAGCGCCCCGCTAAAACGTCAGGCGACCAATATCCTAGTTTTCAATCACTTGGATGTCAATCGCACATTGGGGCCGGCCGCAGTGAGATTTTCACGACCCCACTGTTTCATGGGTGCGCCCCACGCTTCGTCGAGGACTGCCGAACCTCTCTGGAAAATTATAACTTGTGGCGCACCAACCACACGGCTCATGCGGTCGGACTGCACCTAACCAGCATCCCAAAACGGTAAACAACAATGAAAGGTAAGCGCGGCTTCAAAAACAGAAACGCGGGGTTCACCCGCGTTTCTGCCTGCACCCCATCAGCTGGGTTGATAAGTCATCAACCCGTGCTGGTCGTAGTGGCGGGCTTGTTCACCGGAGTTGCCGGAGGAGTAATTTCAATCGTCGTCACCGGAGGAGCCGCGCCACCTGCGTCGGAACCCGCACCGGCTGCCGCGCCACCTGCTATTGCTGCCGTAATGGCGGCCTGATTTTCGGTCACTGCCGTCTGCAGCGCGGCAGCGGCCTGCGTCTGCAAGGCGGTGTTGGTCGGATCTGCCGCTGCCGCCACAGCCAATTGAATTGCAGTGGCAACGGCTTGCACCGCGACCGGATTGTTGGGAGGTGCGGGCAAGACCGAGAGCGCCTGAACAAGCTGCGCCACGCCGGCCAAACCTGGCGTGGAAGCCATCAGGGTGGCCGATTGGGCCGGCGTCGGCGGCACGCCCGGCGCAGCCGATGAAAACTGCCCCAAAGCGATCACGACGGTGGTGACCTGACCTTGTGCATTGGTCACGCTCAGAGTGATGACGCCTTTGGTTGTCGCGGCGGTGGTGGTTTGCCCGTCCTGGCTCACATTGATCACCGCGCCGCTACCGCGCACACCGGCGGTGGCGGTCGGGGTACGCACCGCAAACTTGGCCGGATTGGTCTCAGCCATCACGCCCGACACAAAACGCAAACCACCGCGCAGCAGATTGAAGACGACGTTGCCATCCGCCACTTTGGCCTTGTTGTAGACATAGGTGGTGGCGATGAACACCGTGTTCGGCGACAGCATGGCCACCTGACCGTCCTCGAATTTGAGGGTAACCTGACCGTCTGCGCCGGTGGTGAAATTGGCGCCCTGCTCAAAGGTGTCGCCCACCTTGACCTGCGCCGGCTGTTTGCCGGTGTCACGAAGGGTGACGGCACCCTTGACGTCGTGGACGTAGCCCACCGGCGCTGCCAGGCCCAACCCGCTCGTGACAAGCGCTGCAAAAAACAAAACCGCCTTGAATATATTCTTGAACATGGCAACCTCGACAAATCTGGATTAATTCTGGATTGATGGACTCTACATTTACTTAACTTGGTGCTATCTCGGTCGAATGGTATCGCAGGTGGCGTACCAGCGTAAAGGAACTGGATGGAAATCCTTGATTAATTTTAGATCGTTGCGCAGTTACAACGCGGATAAAAAAATGTTGGCGGGCTGTTTTTGTGACTTTTGTCACAAATCCCCCCATATTCTTGGCCAGCGGCACCCGCGCCGCGCCGGCCTCGCATATCGCTTGATCATGTTTTTGGGAGTGTCAATATTCTACACAATTTACTTTTTATAAACTTTGCAACATATTGAATTTAATAATTTAATTATTTTAAATCAGGAATTTTTTTTGACACAAAATCGCCGCGGGATTAGCCAATGGTCAATCCTTCACCGTGGGCAGGCGAAGCATCCAAAAATGTCCGGGCCATGCCGCGCTGCGAGGGTTGTTGAAGTGTTGTAATTGCGCTTGCGTCGAACGCGCAAGTGTGAGATTTTTCACACAAGCGCAGAACAATGCGATAATTTGTAGTCCGGGTCGTTTATTTTCCCCCTGCTCCCTCAAAGTCTGTTTCGCGTCGCGCTTCTCTTTGGCTCAATTTGGCTCAACCGCGCCGGCCCAACAAATAAATCCTTTACTAACGGAACCATCATGCGCCAGTCCATTTCGCTCCGTCCCTTGGTTGCCCTGCTCGCCGCGTCGCTTGGCTATTCGGCGGCGTTTGCCCAGGGTATCAAAGCAGATCCGTTGACGCTTTACCCGACCGCCTCGCTCAGCTACGGTTACAACGACAACGTGCTGCTGACCACCAACCGGGTGTCGTCGCGGACCACTGTGCTCGCTGCCGGCCTGAGGGCAGAAGCCGAGTCGGGCAAAAGCAAATACTTCGTCGGCTACGATGCCACCGTTGGGCGCTATGACAGCAGCACCGTCGACAGCTATAACTACCATGAGTTCAAGGCTGGAGCCGACGTGGACGTGGGCACGCGACTGCGCGTCAAGCTCGGGGCCGATTATGCGATCAAGAGCGACCCGCGCGGTGCGCTGCCAACGCCAACGACGCAGTCACCCAACGAGAACCGGCAGACTGGCTTCAATGGCCTGATTTCATACGGGGCGCCAGGGGCACAAGGCCGGGTTGAGTTGGACGGCGGTTATTCAGAGAAGCGCTATACCTCCAACCGTTTTACGACAGCCGCGTTTGATCTGGACATCAGCAAGGCCGGGGCGACATTTTTTTGGCGCGTCGCCCCCAAGACCGAGTTGCTGATCAGCGGCGGAATGATCCGTTCTGACTACACTGCCCCCACCTCAACCCTGGACAATACCGTCTATAACCTCAGTGCCGGCGTCAAATGGGAAGCTACTGCGCAGACGCAGGGAACGTTCCGCATCGGTTATTCCGTGAAAGACATGTGGCTTCCAGGATTGCAGGACACCAAAGGCACCACGTGGGACGGGAGCGTTCGCTGGAGCCCGCTCAGTTATTCGCATGTAGATCTTTCGACCGGCAGAAGCTTCAACGACCCTCTGGCCGGCGGCAATGCCATCATCAATTCCTATTACAACGCCAGCTGGACGCATGACTGGACCGACCGCATCACCTCGAAAGTGTCCGGCGGCTTGATCCCCGACAACTTTAACGGCACAACGCGCCGTGACACGACCAAATCACTCGGTCTTGGTCTCTCCTATGCCATGCAACGCTGGTTGTCGTTTGGCGCTGATTACACTCACACCGTCCGCGATTCGAACACGGCCACGTTTAGCTACCGCAAGAATCTGCTAATGTTCTCGGCAAGAGTCGCGATGTAGTGTCAGCGTTGGGCAATGAGTTTCCGGCTGCTGTTTGCCCTGCTAGGGCTGCTTTCTGCACTCTCTCCATTTTGTGCCTGGGGGCAGGCGCGTCCGGTAGCATCCGCACCTTCTGCTGCGCCAGTCGGTGCAGTGTCCAACTACAAGCTGGCCACCGGCGATGTCGTATCGATTCGCGTATTTGGTGAAGAGGATCTGTCGCGCGAAAAAATTCGCCTCAGCGATGCGGGTACGGTGTTTTATCCCGTACTAGGCGAGATTCAAGTGCTCGGCAAGACGGTCGGCGAGATTGAAAAACTGATTACCGACGGGTTGCGTGGCCGTTATCTGGTTAACCCGCGCGTTACCGTGTCGATTGACGAATATCGACAGTATTATGTGACCGGTCAAGTAGGCACGCCTGGCGGATTTCCGTATCAGCCAGGGCTGACAGTGGCCAAGGCAGTAGCGCTTGCCGGTGGTTTCAAGGAGCGCGCCTCGCAAAGTAAAATGTTTGTGATTCGCGACGCGGACCCGAAAAAAGCCCGCGAGCGGGTTGAGCTGAGCACGGCAATATTTCCGGGGGATGTGCTCACGATCGAAGAAAGTTTTTTCTGATCGAGTCCTGATCGAGTCCTGATCAAACCCCGGCGGGCGAAACGCCGCTCCATCCGCTCCGCGCCGTCCAATGTCGAAAGCCCTAACGTGAATAGCCTCACAACTCCGCAAGAAGTCTTTCTGCCCGAAGAAACCAAGGATGACCGGGTTGAGTTGCTCGAGTATTGGCGCGGTATCACGCGCCGCAAGTGGAGTGTGATGGGGCTTGCCCTGGCAATCACCCTGCTCGCCGCTGTCATCGTCCACTCGATCAAGCCGGTGTACCGCGCCACGGCAACCATCCTGATCGAGACCGGCAAATCCAAGGTGGTCTCGGTCGAGGAAATCTACACCGGTGTCAGCGCCAACCGTGAGTTCTTCCAGACCCAGGCCGAGATCATGCGCTCGCGCGATCTGGTCACCAAGATTGTCGCCAAACTCAAGCTCGCGACCCACCCGGAATTTGACCCGCGCCAGGTTGAGCCGTCCTTGTGGAGCAAATGGACGGCGCCACTGGGTCTCGAGCCGGCCAAGGGGGAAATCAGCGATGAAGCGGCAGAGAAAAGTGCCATCGGCCAGTTTATGGGGCGGCTCTCGACCGAGCCCGCGAAGAACAGCAGCCTTCTGCGCGTGAGTTTTGAGGCGCACGACCGCGAATTGGCGGCGCGTGCCGCCAACGCTGTGGCAGACACCTATATTGAAAACGACCTCGAAGCACGGTTTCAGATGACGCAAAAAGCCACCGACTGGTTGAACAGCCGGGTGGCTGGCCTGCGGCAAAAGCTCTCGGAGTCGGAAAAAGCGCTGCAGGAGTACCGCGAACGCGAACGCATCATCGACTCCAAAGGCTTGGCGCAGTCGGGTTCGGGTCTGGTACTTACGGACCTGTTTCAGAAACTGGGTGAGGCGCGCCAGCGACGCTCTGAATCGGAGGTTGCCTACAATCAAGTGCGCGCACTGCGTGGGACTGCCGGCGCCAATTTTGAAAGCATTCCATCGGTGTTGCGCAGCCCGCTGTTTGGTGAAGCCAAAAAAGCCGAGAACGATGCGGAAAAGCGATTGTCCGAGCTTGGATTGCGCTATGGCAAGGAGCATCCGCGCATGGTGCAGGCTGAGTCCGAACTCAAGTCTTCGCGTGAGAACACGCGCCGTCAGATTGAAACCATCATTGCAGGCCTGAGCAAGGAATTTGAGGTAACGCGCGCCAACGAAGCCGCCATTGAGCGCACACTGGGTGAAGCACGCGGGCAGGTGCAGGGCATCAACCGCAAGGAGTACCAGCTGGGCATTCTGGAGCGCGAGGTTACCTCCAACCGCCAGCTCTATGACATGTTCATTGGCCGCTTCAAGGAAACCAGCGTTACCAATGATTTGCAGTCGGCCATTGGGCGCGTGGTTGATCGCGCGCAGCCGCCGGGCGGTCCGGTGCGGCCCAACACTACCCAGGTCATCCGTACCGCATTTGTGCTGGCGCTGCTGTTTGCCATGGCGGTG
>JANLTL010000015.1:0-8239 GCA_031362905.1 Burkholderiales bacterium
GTCGGCGTCACCTTGGTGCGCCCGAAGCGCTTGCCCCAGACGTACTGGGCCACGTCGTTGAACTGGGTCAGGAACACAAGGTAGAACAACAGCGCCACCCCGCCCCCGTTCGGATTGCCCGCTGCCGGCAGCACCAGCAGATAGGCCATGTGCGAGAGCGAAAACACGCAGGTCATCAGGCCCCATTGCAGGGTGCCCACTGCCGCGAGAAAGCCCTTGGTCTCGCCGATCAGCACCATGCGCATCGGCATGATCAAAAACCAGTACACCGGAATGAAGATGAGGAACACGCCGTACCACTCGACCCCCACTAGAATGTATTGCACCGGTATCGCCAGGTAGGCCCACAGCAGCACGCGATGGTCGGCGCGCCGCGTCGGCACCAGCGACAAGTACTCCTTGAACGCGAGAAAGCTCAAAAACGCCAGGCAGAAAATCGAGAAATAGGTGTTGAAGCCAAGCGCAAACGTGGTCAAGACGACGATGATCCACCAGGTCTTGATGCGCAGGCGCAGCTCGGAATAATCGCGCTCCGGATAGCGGCGCTTGCGCACCCACACCAGCGCCGTGGCGAACATCAGGATCAGGTAGGCGCCGAGAAACGCATAGCCCACCGCTTCCGGAAAATGTGGCTTCGGAATCGCCTCACCCACCTTGCGCGGCACCACCTCAATGGTGTGCTTGAGCGCCTGGTGCGACGCGTCGAGTGATTTTTTGATGGGGCCGGCTTCGTTGCTCATGCCTGTGTTCCTTGCCGCTTGTCTTGCTCGTCCTGCCTGGCGCGGGCAGCCTCGATCTCGCGGCTGCCCAGCTTGATCCTGCGAAACAAGGTTAGCACCGTCAGCGCACACCCCGCGGCGAGCAATCCGGTACACCACGCACCCGGCGCCACGCCGGCACCAAGAAGAAGCGCGAGCAATCCAAACAAAAAGGCGCGGTCGCTCTTGCCCATCGGGCCATCGTAGCGGCGGCTGCCGCCAAGTGATTGCGCCACCACGCCGGCCATTTCAGTGAGCGCTGCGAACACCGTGAGCAACACGACCCAGACCGCGGCGTGGGGCAGCACGATCGCAAACGGCAGATAGAGCGCACAGTCGGAGGCCACGTCACACAGCTCGTTGAGAAAGCCGCCCACTGCTGATTGCATGCCGTGCTCGCGCGCCAGCATGCCGTCGATGGCATTGAGCGCCATGCGCACCAGCATCACTGCCGGCACACTGAGCAGCACCCAGGTCTGGCGTGGCAGAATCAGCAGCGCCAACCCGGCCGCAATCGAAAGCGCGAGGCCGGCGAGCGTCACCTGGTTGGCTGTGACTCCCATCCGCGCCAAGGCGCCCACCGCAGGGCGCAGCCGTGCCTGAAACGCGGGCTTGAGTTGGTAGAGCGACGGCATCGGCGCATTCTACGAAATGTGGCGCGGCAATGCGCCACCGCGCGCATTACCATCTGCGTTCACGCCATTTCAAGGAAACCCATCATGAGCGCCTACGTCATCGCCATCATCAAGGTCACCAACCCCGAGGCCTACGCCGAATACGCGCGCCTCGCTGCGCCGGTCAATGGGCAATACAACAGCACACTGCTGGCGCGCAGCAACCAGTTTGAATTTCTCGAAGGCAAGCTCGATTGCAATCGCGTAGTGATCAACCGCTTCGCGACGATTGACGCCGCCAAGGCCTTCTATCACTCGGTCGAGTATCAGGCGGCGAAGTCCAAGCGCAGCGGCGCAGCGGACTTCAATATGCTGGTGGTGCAGGGAGAGGATTGACACTAGCCATCGCCCTGAGCGGGGCTTCTGGAGCCATTCTTGTCGATGCATGCCGGTCAAATGCTGATTGCAGGCGCGTTGCCGCATTGACATTCATGCATCGGCATCCTCATCGCCAGAACTTGGACCGGTGCGAGCCAATCAAGGCGGCTTCACGCCGCTCTTCGGCGCCCTACTGGCGCTGAAAAGCGGCCCGAAAATCTGGCACTCTAACTGTTTGTTGCCTACTTCTCGAACTCAATTGGGCGCGCCTCGGTGTCAGGCGCTTCAGCCGTAGTTGAAAAATATTTGTTGCCAATCGCCCAGACAAAAAAACATGATTCCAGCCCTCCGCCAGCCGTGGTTTTAAGATCCAGGCACAGCTTGCCAGCATCGTCGATCTTCCAAGTACCGTAGAGACCGAATGAGCCACGGGGGGATTGACCGTTGCCGCTCACTGAACCATCCGCTTTATTCTGCTGCTTGTAGGTGGCTCCGCTGCGCAGGGTTCCTTTCTGCGTCACGCCGGCAGCATGCAATTGCTGTAATTCTTCTTTGGAAAACTTCTTGGCGCCCTGGGCGGTGAGCTCAGCAACTGTTGACTGGGCCAGACAGGTGCCAGCGACGCAGAATGAAATGGCGGCGATGCTGTTACGCAGAAAAACTTTTGACATGGTTTCCTCCTTGATTGTGGGATGGCCGGGGGAGCAATACTGGTCGGTTCTGCCCGAGGTAAACCCCGTGCGGGTGGCACAATCATAAAGCAAATGAGCGCCAAATGCGCAACCAAAAATGGAGATAGACCTCAACTCGACTGGTTACCTGCCGCAGAAAACTGCAACGGACTTCGAGGATAGGGATTGGTAGTCACCGTAGCACGCAGCAAACTGGGCTTGATCGATAGAGTGATAACTACCGTTCAGGGCGGTCTTCAAAATGCCCTGAACGGTATCGACCCAGCGAAATTCGGGGTACCGCCTTTCGACCTGCGCCCAGGGAATGGCCGCGCCGGTCAATGGGCAATACAACAGCACGCTGCTGGCGCGCAGCAACCAGTTCGAGTTTCTCGAAGGCCAACTCGACTGCAATCGCGTCGTGATCAACCGCTTTGACACGATTGACGCGGCCAAGGCCTTCTATCACTCGGTCGAGTATCAGGCAGCGAAGTCCAAGCGCAGCGGACTTCAACATGCTGGTGGTGCCGGGAGAGGATTGACACTGGTCATCGCCCTGAGCGGCGCTCCTGGAGCCATTCTTGTCGATGCATGCCGGTCAAATGCGGGATGCAGGCGCGTTGCCGCACTGACGCTCATGCACCAGTGTTGCACGCAGAAAATCGGCTGACGCGGCTTGAGACCTTGCTTGAGGTGCGCAAAACCCCGGCGGTATAATCGCGCTCTCTCAATCTACAGGGGGCTGAGATATGGACACCACTCTTGACATTGCGGCGCGCCGGGGCAAAACCGCAGCGGAGCGCAAGGCTGCGGACGACAAGGCCGAGCGGGAATTTGACCGCAGGATGGTAGAACTGTTGAAGCGACAGCCGCCAACGGACTTGAAGGACGCCATTCCCTGGAGCGTCATCAAAAAGAGAAATGGGCTATAGAGTCCAATTCTCCATCTCCGCCGGTCGGCAATTCGAGAAGCTCGATAAGCCTGTCAAGCGGCGCATTGAAGGCCTGATTGAACGGCTTGAATCAATCACAGACCCGCGCGCCATTGGTGATGCACTGCATGGTGATCTGAAGGCGCGCTGGAAATACCGCGCCGGTGATTGGCGTCTGATCGTCACAATCCACGATCGGGTACTTGTGATCGAAGTTATCGAGATAGCGCACCGCTCCAAGGCGTATTGACGCCGGGGTGACCAAGTCAATTGGCTACGCAGCGCGTAGCTTTTTCGGGCATCACCGAAGGTCAGGTAGAACTGTCTGACATTTTTCGGATCGGTGACTGACATGAAGCGGGTTTCGCGCCATCAGCGCTTGCATAACCGCTCCTGGAGCGCTTCTTGCTGAGTCGACTTTTCCAAATTTCGCACTGTCGGCTGAAATCGGCCGAAGCAAGGATCAAATATCCGCCTCCACCTCATTGCCATGCAACTCAATCCAGGTGCGCCGCGCGGCAGCTTCGCCCTTGCCCATCAGCATGTTGAATTTTTCACCGGTGCCGGCGAAGCTGAGGTCACCGAAGCGCACTTGCAACAGGCGCCGCGTGTCCGGGTTCATGGTGGTGTCCCACAGTTGCTCGGGGTTCATCTCGCCCAGGCCCTTGAAGCGCGAGATTTGCCATGAGCCATCGCGCACACCTTCCTTTTTCAACTTGTCTTCGACGGCTTCGAGTTCGCCGTCATCGAGGCAATAAAGCTTGCGCATGGCGCGTTTGCCAGCGGCCGGTACATCGACACGAAACAGCGGCGGGCGCGCCACATACACATTGCCGGCGTCGATCAGCTTGGGGAAGTGTTTGAAGAACAGGGTGAGCAGCAGCACCTGAATGTGCGAGCCGTCAACGTCGGCGTCCGACAGGATGCAGATCTTGCTGTAGCGCAAGGCCGAGAGATCGGGCGTGTCGCCTGAGCCATGCGGGTCAACGCCAATCGCCACCGCGATGTCGTGGATCTCGTTGTTGGCGAACAGGCGGTCGCGCTCGGTCTCCCAGGTATTGAGCACCTTGCCACGCAGCGGCAGGATCGCCTGAAACTCCTTGTCTCGGCCCATTTTGGCGCTGCCGCCGGCCGAGTCGCCCTCGACCAGAAACACTTCGGTGCGCGCAATGTCGCTTGATTCACAATCGGTGAGCTTGCCCGGCAGCACGGCCACGCCCGAGCCTTTTTTCTTTTCAATCTTCTGCCCGGCCTTCATGCGGCTTTGTGCCTGACGCACCACCAGCTCGGCCAGCTTCTTGCCCTGATCGACGTGGGTGTTGAGCCAAAATTCCAGCGGCGGCCGCGTCGTAGAGCTGACCAGGCGCACCGCATCGCGGCTGTTGAGACGCTCCTTGATCTGCCCCTGAAACTGCGGGTCAAGCACCTTGGCCGAGAGTACGAACGAGACGCGCGCAAACACATCCTCGGGCAGCAGCTTGACGCCTTTGGGCAGCAATGAGTGGTGGTCAACGAAACTTTTCACCGCACCAAACAGCACCTCACGCAGTCCCGACTCGTGCGTGCCGCCAGCGGGCGTGGGGATCAGGTTGACATAGCTCTCGCGCGCAATGGCGCCTTCTTCAGTCCACGCCACGACCCACTGCGCGCCCTCGCCCTCGGCGAAATTGTCGTCGGCCGCTTCCAGGTATTTCTCGCCCTCAAACCAGGGGATCAAAGGCTCCGCGCCATCGAGCGCTTCCTGCAAATAGCCGCGCAAGCCTTCCCTGTACATCCAGGTATGCTTCTCGCCGGTCCTCTCAATGGTGAGACTCACTGTCACGCCGCGCAGCAGTACCGCCTTGGAGCGCAACAGGCGCTTGAGTTCTTCCGGCGGCACGAGGGCCGAATCAAAATACTTCGCCGCCGGCCAGGCGCGCACCAGCGTACCGCTTTGCTCGGTCTTGCCAATTTTCTTCAGGCGCTGCGTGACATCGCCGCCGTTTTCAAACACGATGCGGTGCTCGCCGCCTTCGCGCCACACGGTCACTTCGAGCTTGTTCGACAACGCATTGGTGACCGACACGCCGACGCCATGCAAGCCGCCGGAGAAGACATAGGCGCCACCGCTCTTCTTGTCGAACTTGCCGCCCGCATGCAGACGGGTGAACACGATCTCGACCACCGGCACTTTCTCTTCCGGGTGCAGGCCGACCGGAATGCCGCGGCCATCGTCCTTCACCGAAATCGAGCCGTCGCTGTGGGCGACCACGTCAATATTCCTGGCGTAACCGCCAAGCGCTTCGTCGGATGCGTTGTCGAGCACTTCCTGGATGATGTGCAGCGGGCTCTCGGTACGCGTGTACATGCCTGGGCGCTCGCGCACCGGTTCCAGGCCCTTGAGGACGCGGATCGAGGCTTCGTTGTAGGAGGACTTGGTAGCCATGGTGTCTTGAATGGGGTTCGTGTTACGTCGTGGCTAGAGTGCGCAAGTGCAATGTCAAGGGGAAAACCGCAAACATTTCAAAAATACTTATCCACAGTTTTGGTGGACAACAGGCTCTTGACAGAGCGGGAGAACAAGGCAGGACAAGGGTTTTGGTAGCGCGCTGCAATTTTGAGCGGCCATTCTTGGAGACGCGGCGCAAGCGGCGCCCGCCGTGGCGCCGCTCACCGAAAACGACTCCTGCATTCCCGGCATGGTGTTCAGCAACTCAATTGCAAAACACCATGTCGGCAAAGTCAAACACCATGTTTGGCCGCAGCCACGCCGCAAATACCAGCACTACAGCGACGGCGATAGCTAGCCAGAGCCCAAGGCGTAGGCCGCGCGACAGCGGCAGCAAACGCATGACATCCGCACCGGCGACAGGCACCGGATCTTCTGCGTCAGGGCGAAGGGCTATTGACATGGCGGCGATTATACGAGCGGGTTCGGGTCGGGCATACAGTACGCATCGACATGCGCCGGTCTCGCGTTGGCCGCAGGTTTCAACAATCAATTGCGCTTTTTTTCGAGCGCATCCCACCGCTCTAGCGCATCGAGCATCTCGGCTTCAATTGCATCAAAGCGTTGCTTGAGTTTGGCCGCATCCGCGACCGCAACAGCGTCGGTACGCGCGTAGGTCGCCGGGTCGGCGAGTTTGGCCTCGATAAGCTTCTGCTCGGCTTCGAGCGCGGCAATCTTCGCGGGCAAGGCATCGAGGTCGCGCATTTCCTTGTAACTGAGCTTGGCCTTTTTTTGACCAGACACCTGCCCTGAAACCGTTGGTGCGGGCGGCTCTCTTGCCGCCATGCCTGAAGATCCGCTCGCACCAATCGTTTGCGGGCCTTGCGTTTGCGTTCGCTGGCCCATTGACATCCGGCGCTTCTGCACCGCCTGCCACTCGGTGTAGCCGCCAGGGTTCTCGGTCCAGCGGCCGGGATTATCCGGTGACGGGTCATGCACCAGCACTTGCGTGACCACGTTATCGAGGAAGGCGCGGTCGTGACTGACCAGAATCACCGTGCCGGCGTAGTCCTGCAACAGCGATTCGAGCAGTTCGAGCGTGTCAATGTCGAGGTCGTTGGTCGGCTCGTCCAAAATGAGCAGATTGGCGGGCCGCGCAAACAGGCGTGCCAGCAGGAGGCGATTGCGCTCGCCGCCCGAAAGCGACGACACCTTGGCGTTGGCGCGCTCAGCCGGGAACAGGAAGTCGACGAGATAACTCATCACGTGCTTCTTGTTATTGCCGATCTCGACCCATTCGGAGCCGGGGCTGATGGTGTCGGCGAGCGTCGCTTCGTCGTTCAGCTGGTCGCGGAACTGGTCGAAGTAGGCGACTTCGAGTTTGGAGCCGCGCTTGACCGTGCCACTGTCGGCGTCAAGTTCGCCGAGGATCAATTTGATGATGGTCGATTTGCCGGCGCCGTTCGGCCCGACCAGGCCAAGCTTGTCGCCGCGCAGGAGCCGCAAGTTCAGGTCCTTGACGATATTGCGCTCGCCAAAAGATTTTGTGACATCGGCAAGTTCGGCCACAACCTTGCCCGAGCGGGTGGAATCGTCGACCGCAAGGTTGACCTGCCCCGCGCGCTCGCGCCGCGCGGCACGCTCATTGCGCAAGGATTCGAGACGCAGCACGCGCCCTTCGTTGCGCGTGCGCCGTGCCTGCACCCCTTTGCGGATCCATACTTCTTCCTGCGCGAGGAATTTGTCAAACTTGGCATTGACGACACGATCGACTTCGACCTGCTCGGCCTTGCGCGTCTGATACGCAGCGTAGTTGCCGGGAAAAGAGAGCAGGCGGCCACGGTCCAGCTCGACCACGCGCGTCGAGACACGATCGAGAAATGCGCGGTCGTGGGTCACGAACAACACCGCGCCCCTGTGTTCGATCAGTGCGTCTTCGAGCCAGGCGATGGACTCGATGTCGAGATGATTGGTTGGCTCATCCAGAATCAACAATTGTGGCTCGCCCACCAGCGCACGCGCCAGCGCAATGCGTTTCTTCATGCCGCCCGAAGCGGCACCGACGCGTGTCTGCGGTGTCAGGCGCAGGCGCTGCAACACCATTTCGATGCGGTGCGCGGTGCCCCAGGCGTCGGCTTGGGTGAGTGCGTGTTCGAGTTCACCCTGACGCTTCATGCTGGCCTCGTCGTGCAGGCCGCTGGCGATCAGGGTTTCGTACTCGTCGATCAGAGCATGTTCTTCCGTCAAGCCTGCAGCAACGGCTGCGTAGACCGTGTTGTCCACATCGAACTTCGGCTCCTGATCAACCACCGCGACGCGCAGGCCGGTCTGCAAGATGATGCGGCCATCGTCGAGCTGGGTCTGCCCGGCGATCACGCGCAGCATTGAGGATTTACCGACGCCGTTGCGGCCAATCAGGGCGATGCGCTCACCTGCCTCGACTGACAAGTCGGAACGG